>CALKVB010000261.1 GCA_937996605.1 uncultured Oxalobacteraceae bacterium
ACTTGCGTAGCCGCGACATTGGGTGCCGATGGCAAACTCAGCGTGATCGCACCACTCGGTTTGGCTGATTTATTCGAATTGCGTGTGCAATTCAATTCGCGCTGTGCCAGTGTTGACGCTTATCGGCAGCGCTTACTGAAGAAAAAGCTCGAAGATATCTGGCCGCGTTTGCAGATTATTCCTGCGTAGCGGTGTCGGATCCTCCACTACATTGCTCAATTTTAAATATTTAAAAAGGAAGTTCTCATGGCAGTAAAACCCTTGAGTAAGCTCACTATAGGCTTACATTGGATCGTTGGACTTAGTATGCTGGGTTTGTTTGGTATAGGCCTGTATATGGCGGAGACAGAGTCTTACGCGCTTTATCCTTGGCATAAATCGTTTGGTATTGTGATTTTTCCTATTGCTGTGTTGCGCATCATTTGGCGTCTGAAAGAAGGATGGCCTCAAGCGGTTGGTGACTATCCTAAATTAGAACAAGTGATGGCCAAACTGACGCATGGCGTACTCATTGTGGCAACTATCTTGATGCCGATCTCAGGTATGGTTTTTTCGGCGATGAGCGGCCATGGTTTTGAGTTATTTGGCTTATCTTTGGTTGCACCGAATCACGCACCAGGCCAGCCTGATGAAGTACTTCCTCGTAACGAGCAAATCGCGGGATTCGCGCATGAAGCTCATGAAATATTTGGCTGGGTGATGTTGGTTGCGGTGATGTTACATGTGCTTGGTGCACTCAAACATCATTTTATCGACAAGGATGTCACACTCAAAAGAATGGCAGGGAAAGCTTTGGATTGAGGTCGCTCAGACCTCTTTCAAACGCTGTAAGTTAGTTTTAAAAACGGCGCTTACTTGCTTTTAAGCTCAATTCCACTCTCACTTGGAGGGAGTGGACATTGGGTAGCACGATCACTTTCTATGAACTGCCAAATTGTATTGATGATGAGTCTTTGCTCTTGTGCAGAATTGTTGTTGCCAGCAAAGCTCATGTGTGTGGCAGCGTCGACTACCGCACGCCATTTACAGCCTGGCGGCATATCCGCATAGGAATCAAGTCGAGTCTGCCAACTGGCTCCTCCAAGTTCGGTGTCTCGCGTGCCTGTCATCACTAGCACTTTACGTTGAATATCTCGCCAAGCCTTCTCTGGAAAAATACTCCCCATGCCCTGCGGTGATAGTGCGATGTAGGCATCGAAATTAAAGCTTGGCGTATCCAATTGCAGACGATTATGCGCGCCAGCCGCTAGCATGGTGGTTGCTGCGCCCATCGAATGCCCAATCAAGACCTGCGGTTTGTGCGCACAGATTTGCTGAGCATAGGACAAGGCTGCTTGCAGATCCATGAAGCGCCCAAGATAGGCTTGGCGGTCGGTGATTAAACTGGCGAGCCCAGAGCGTAAACCTTTGCTTCGCATATGTTCTTTTAAAGCAGAGAGGCCGCTTTCTTGATGACCAGGCACGATTGCCAACCATTGCCGCATCTGTAGTGCCTTGGCGAGATAAGAATATCCGTTTTCAGTGCCGCCTGCACCATGTGAAATGATGGCGATGCCGAGGCAATTTTGCGATGGACGATAGTCGCTATTGGCAATTGTATGTCCATCAGCGCGCACGAGCTCAACTCGCTCTTGGGCTTGCGCAGTAGACATTGTTGCTAGTACCAATAATAAACTGGCGAGTGTGAGAGTCATTTTCATACGTCTAGGATTACCGAATCAGATTAAATTTCTCTTGTGCGTGTTCGTCAACTTGCTGCGTGCAAATCGTGCGCATCGATCTCATTAATCAAGGGCAAGCGAAAATAGAAGCAAGAACCTTGACCTTCGACTGAAGTGAAAGCGATGTCGCCATCCATTCTATGTATCATCTCTTTGCAAATGGAGAGTCCTAAACCGGTGCCGCCTTTTTTGCGCGTGCTACTTCCATCAACCTGTGAGAATTTTTTGAATATTTTGTCTTGGAACTGCGCTGGAATACCATCGCCATAATCGCGCACTGCAATTTTCAAGAACGCATCGCTACGGCTCAGCTCGATATCGATGTGGCTATCGGCCTTGGAAAATTTGGCCGCATTGGATAAGAGATTTGACATGATTTGCTGGAAACGCTGGGCATCACAACGAATTAAGTAATCTTGCTCGCTTTTGAGCACGAACTTGACTTGGTATTGTTTGGCATAGCTTTGATTGGTTTCGATGGCCTGCGTCAATAATGCTTTTATCGGATGTTCAGCGATGTTAAATTCCATTTTACCCGCGACCAATTTGTCCATATCCAGGATATCGTTGATGATCAAAGCGAGTTGCTGACCATTTTGCAAAGCGATGCGTATCATTTTATCCAAGGCTTCTGGTAATTTACCAAACACACCGCCTTCCATCAGACGTAAAGAACCGATAATAGAGGTGAGTGGGGTGCGAAGCTCGTGACTAACAATCGAGACAAATTCGCTTTGCATAAGTTCGAGTTGTTTACGTGCGCTGATGTCGCGTACCACGAAGATCAGTTCTACGTGGTTTTTTCTCTCGGTGGCGGTGACACTGACCTCAATGTCAATCTGGCTGCCAACCGCATCAGTGATATTGCTCTCAAAAACTAAAGTAGGTATTTGTCCCGGCCTCAATAATTCACAGCCTGTGAGGAAGTGTTGTAGCTGCTCTTGAATTTTGAGATTATCTTCACGGTACAGCCGTTGGAAAAAATTATACGGCCTAAAGTTAAATTCTGGGGATTTCCATATCGCCAGTGCTGCTGGATTGATAGACTTAATTTCGCCTTTAAGATCGGTGCTGACGATGCCATCAGCTACATTGTCGAGTATCGCTTGCGTATATTCTGGACTATCCTGTAGTTTGGTTTCCGCTGCGATCCGAGCGCTGATATCGATTACTTGGAAGATCCAGTAGGCCTGTTCCAGTTTTTGGCTCTCGATGAGGGCCATGCTAATCAAACAAGTGACGTAGCTATTGTCTTTGCGCTGCAAGGCAATTTCATATTGGAGGCTATTTTCTTGCTGTTGTCGCCACTGTTTAAGCAAATGGTCGATCGCGAGTTCAGGTGCTAAATCCTGGCTACTAATGGCGAGCATTTCTTGCTCGCTATAGCCAAGAATTGACAGCAAAGTGGGATTGATGTTGAGCCATTTTCCAGTAACTGAGAGTAGGGCCATTCCTTGCGGCGCCGTGGTGAAGGCGCGCATAAACTGTTCTCGACTCTCGTTGAGTGCAATGGCTGCGATTGATTGCAAGCGATAAGAGCGGATGATGCGCGCAAGTAAAAAAGCTAACACAACACCAAGTGTCCAGCCTATGCCACGGATGCCCCAATTTA
This sequence comes from uncultured Oxalobacteraceae bacterium, assembly GCA_937996605.1. Taxonomy (GTDB): domain Bacteria; phylum Pseudomonadota; class Gammaproteobacteria; order Burkholderiales; family Burkholderiaceae_D; genus Undibacterium. The sequence continues at coordinate 3,334 of CALKVB010000261.1, forward strand.
TCCAGGTTGAATGCTTAGTGTCGCTGTATTGCGCAAGGAGTTTGAGATTGCGTCCCGGTACCTCGATATTTAAGGCAACGATATCTTCCTGATTAAATTCGCCGAATGACCAGATCAGCGCGTCTTTGGGTGTATTCGTCTTGTCGCTGTTATTTTCCAGATCCCGCAAACCGATGTGCATATGGAGTTCTTCTGCACGTTTAATTACTTTCGTAAAGACTGCCTTGACATCTAAAACGGTACTTACCAGTCCCCAGTACTCATCAGTGCGAATGAAGACAGGAACGCGATAGGCTAAGCCTAGGCCTCCTTGCTTCAGTTCGAATGGGCCGGCCAGAGCCGCGGTCTTGCTTTTAATGATTTTTTCAACGGCAGGCCACTGTGTTGGATTGTCTGGGTAGTAGAGACCGATTGCGGATTCATTGCCTTGTAAGGGTGCCACTAATTGAATCCGATTGCCTGGTGCGATCGCAATATTGCGAATATTGGTTCCCGATTTCTGTAAGTTTTGCATCCATGCTTGGATTTCAGCATTCTCGTAGTGACCATTTTTTGCTTGGATATACGAAACCATGCCGGTGGCGAGATGAATACTAGAATTGAGCTCCGATTCAATCAGTGCACGAATTTCACCTGCATGACTAATCAAATTTTGCTTGACCAAGCTTTTTTGGCGCTGCTGCTCTTCAAATACGAGTAATTCCGTTGCAATCATTACCCCAATCAATAAGAGGAAGGGGAGCCACGGCCTTATGAAGCGGCGTAGTAATGAGTGGTCGTCGTCGAGTTTTAGTCGAGGTTTATGCATGAAATGGAAAATTGCTGTTGGCGCCTATGATTCAACCATATTCTTGAGTCACTGTGCGTGCATGATCCTTTTCCTCCACAGAAACTGTTGCATAAACAGGTAATCGTGGTAGGAAAGTTAATATAAATCGATGTCGTTTGACTCATCAAGCCGGCACAACAAAACATATTGATGTCGAAATTTTTCGCTTTAAACCAAGAAAAACGCGCTTTATCTCAAACACGGTACACAAATTTGCAGCTTTCTTTATTCTCCCATCATCGAATGAAAACTAAGCGCACGGGTCGGTTCTGTGCCAACTCAAGGAGTGAACGATGTTAGAAATTAAGAATGTGACGAAGCAATTTGGTCCGCAGGTACGTGCAGTGGATGATGTGAGTCTTTGTTTGAAGCGTGGTGTGGTTGGTTTAATTGGGCATAACGGCGCAGGTAAGACTACCTTGATGCAGATGATCGCCACTTTGAGTAAACCAAGCAGCGGTCAGATTATTTTCCAAGGTGTCGATATAGTGAAGCATCCTGACGCGATTCGTACACGCCTCGGTTTTTTGCCACAAGATTTTGGTGTCTATCCTAATTTGAGTGCACTGGAACTGATGCAGTATTTTGCCGGATTAAAAGGCGTGCGAGATCCAGAACGTATTCGTTATTTATTGGAATTGGTGAATTTAACTGAACATGCAAAACGCAACGCCGCTTTGTTTTCGGGAGGAATGCGTCGCCGTTTAGGTATCGCGCAAGCGCTGTTGAACGATCCTGATATTTTAATTGTGGATGAACCTACAGCTGGTTTGGATCCAGAAGAACGTCTACGGTTTCGGAATCTTCTAGGTGATTTGGGTCAAGAAAAATTGGTCATCATGTCTACCCATATCGTCTCTGACGTAGAAAGTATCGCGAGTGAATTGGCGATTATGCGCAAAGGACGCTTGATTGGTTTCGATACTCCAGAAAATATGATCGAGCAAGCCCGTGGACAAGTGTGGACTGCACAAATAGGCATTGCAGAATATGAGCAAGTGAAGAGTCGTGTACAAGTATTGCAAGCACAACGCCAGGGTGAAGTTTATCAGCTAAGAATTGCGCATCCATTCCCACCTGTAAGTCATGCAAGTCTTGTTGAACCTAGTCTAGAAGACGCCTTAATGGCACAGCGCTACTCTTTGCAGGAGGCCGAACATGTCTAAAGCAAAGACGGCGTCTTTACCATTGCCGGCGGCAGATATGACATCGCCACTATCGTTAGCTCGCTGGCAGCAACAGTGGAAGACCATGCAAATTCTGGTTCTGACAGAAGTACGTTTACGCGCTCGTCGTTGGACTAGCTTGATGGCTATTTTTCTGATGGCAGCTTTATCTTGGAATATCATTTCTGATCCTGCATCGGGACATGCGATGATCGTGATTGATCATGTTCGCGTGTTGTACACCAGCTCGGCCTTAGCATTAGGAAGCTCTAGTTTGTTGAGCATGATTATGCTTTTTGTTGGCTTCTTCTTAGTTCGTGGACGCGTTGCCGATGACATACGCACCGGTATCGGTAGTTTGATTGCGGCCAGCCCAGTAAGCAACGCCGTATTCCTATCGAGCCGTTGGATTGGTGGCGTTTTGTATTTTTTACTGTTGGTGTTTGCAGGTATGTTGTCGGTGATGGTGTTGCAATTGGTGCGGGGAGAGCCAGGCATTGACTTCTGGGTTTATGTAAAAACCTATAGCTTAGTATTTGTTCCGCTTGCATTCTATGTTGTCAGCGTGGCCTTGTTTTTCGACAGCATTCCATTTTTGATGGGTAAGCTCGGCGATTTT
>CALKVB010000262.1 GCA_937996605.1 uncultured Oxalobacteraceae bacterium
GCAAGCTTGACGCCGATAACCGATCAGCCAAAGCTTTACCCTTCACCGCTTTATTGGAAAGTCCCAATCCTACGCGCGACGGTGAATTGTTGTGGCGTGTCTCTCTGCCTTTTATGGGACTGTTGTTGATGTTGTTGGCAATTCCATTGGGTTATGTAAATCCGCGTGTTGGTCGCTCGGCCAATTTGATCGCGGCACTGATATTTGTCTCCATCAATATCACAATGCTTAATATGTTACAGATGGCAGTGGTCAATGGACGTTTGAGTTTCTGGCGCGCCTCATGGCCTATGCATTTTCTGGTGGCGACTTTGGTCACGATATTTTTCTTGTGGCGTTTGAAAGTGAATAGCCGTCTGCATCCGAGTGGTTTATGGTCCCGCTTTAAGGCATGCTTCCGTAGTGAGCGCCGCTGTGATACTGCTTTGCCTAAGGACACAGGAGGTGCGGCATGAGTGTATTGCAACGTTATTTTGGACAAGAAATCCTACGCGCAGTTTTCTTCGTTTTGTTAGCCTTATTGGTTTTGACCTCTTTCTTTGATTTGATGGCAGAACTCGGTTCCGTCACCAAAGAGGGTTATCGAATTGGGCATGCATTTATGTATATCGGCCTGACTTTGCCAGGTAAAGCCTATGACTTGATGCCGATTGCGGTACTGATCGGTTCGATTTATGTGCTAGCGCAGTTTGCAGCGAATTCGGAATTTACCATCATGCGTGCGGCGAGCATGTCCTCATGGAAAGCCGCGCAAATTTTGATGCGTATTGCCTTAATTTTTATCGCTTTAACTTTTCTTTTAGGTGAAGTGATTGCGCCAAAATCGGAGAAGTTTGCCAAGGCCCTCAAAGCCGATGCGCAGGGTGGGCCTTTAACCCAAGAGTTTCGTAGTGGTATGTGGACCAAAGATTTAATTCGTGAAAATGGCTTAAATGGTGCGGTACTCGGCGTGCGTTTTTTAAACGTGAATAAAGTGTCGCAAAGCCGTGAACTTTTAGGCGTTAAAATTTACGAGTTCGACAAAGATTTTCAGTTGATTCGACAAATCAATGCGGCAAAAGGCGAATACGTGCGCTCTCACGTGTGGAAGCTTTCTACTGTCGTCGAAACCAGCTTTCCTAAAAATATTGCGAGCGAAGATATTTTGGCTGCGAATACACAAAAGTTCGAAACCAAAGAATTGATTTCTGAGATTACGCCAAATATTTTGTCGGTGTTGTTCATCGAGCCTGATCGTATGTCGGCTTATGAACTATCGTCTTACACGCAACATTTGGCTGAGAATAAGCAATCGACTAAACGCTACGATATGGCATTTTGGAAAAAATTGACCTATCCCGTCTCGATACTGGTGATGATGGCCTTAGCCCTACCGTTCGCGTACTTGCATGCTCGTGATGGCGGTATTAGTTTGCGTATTTTTAGCGGCATCATGTTAGGTATGGTGTTCTATCTAGTGAATAGTCTGTTCTCACATTTAGGTCTGATTAACACTTGGCCACCTTTGTTAACAGCTCTATTCCCGAGTTTTATTTTTTCTCTTTTAGCGTTAACCGGATTACGTTACGTTGAGCGACATTAAATTCGCAAATCCAATCAAGCGAGTCTTAAAGCATGGCAGACAAGGCAATCATTTTATTCGCGCATGGCGCTAGGGCAGAGGCGTGGGCGAGACCTTTTCGACGTCTGCAAGCTATGCTACAGGCGCAGAAGCCCGAACTTAGCGTTGAGTTGGCTTTCTTGGAATTTATGAGCCCCAGTTTGCCTGAGTTGGCCGAAACACTGGTATCTTCGGGCATCACAGAAATGCACTTAGTGCCGATTTTTCTTGGGCAGGGCGGCCACGTGATGCGTGATCTGCCACTGATGATAGAAGAAATTCGGGGAAAATTTCCGGATGTGAAAATGTGCCAAGCCGAAGCTGCTGGTGAAGACGAATTGGTTTTGCAAGCGATATGCGATTACTGCTTACGTAGTTCACAAGAGTACTGAAGATTCTTACTGTAGATTGGCTCTTCGAATTGCCTCAGCTAATTCTTTGTCGCTAAGCATGATATGTGAGGTGAGCCAAAATCTCAGCAGTTCAGCCGTTTCACTCGCGATTCTTCGCTTACCTCCATGAAATTCATTGTGCAAGTCTTCGACCCGCGCTAACAACTTGCGGTGTTGCTCTTGATGTGGCTTGATCTTGTGATAGCCAATTGCAGCCATTAATTCTTCTTCTTTTTGAAAATGCTCCTGCGTATATACAAGTAGTGTTTGTAATATTTGTTCTAGCCTATCAATTTCTTGGTCTTGCGCTGCTACAACTCCGAACTCGTTGACCAACTGAATGAGGTGCTTATGATCCTCGTCAATACTTGGGTTTTCGACGCTCAGTTGCGGATTCCACTCAAAAAAAGTCATGTTCAGTCGTGTCTACTTGGCACATAGGTCCAGTGAATAAATGCTAGACAAAGTCAGCGTGTGAATTTGATGTTACACGAGTTTTCTGCAAGCGCTAGTAGAGCCAAGTTTTGACCTATCTTTGATGTCAAATAACAACAGAATACTGCTGACTATTATTTCTTGATAATGAATCTTTATTACTAATTTCTAAAAAAGTTAGGGTTCTGTGATTTCGAGGTGGTGTGGGGCAGCGATTATGATCTTAGATCGTATCGAGTAAAAGAAATTTAGATGCGGTGGGAGCAAGCCCAGCATCGAATGAGGTCATAATTTTGAAAGTTGAGGCAACCGCAAAATCCTTATTTGTACAACGATAGGGATTAGAATTTCTGAAAAAGCCGCATTGATTGGCAGAACGAGCACATTTTTGTGTTGATCTAAGAGGATATATTTCTTGTCCGCATGGACTCGCCCATCATGACTAATACTGGCCCATCACATGCCGGTAAGCCTTGCGCTAATTCGGCAAGCGTGATGTGCAGATGCTTCTCTTCTGGGCGAGAACAGCTTTCGATAATGACCACGGGATGCGTGCCGGGAAAACCTTTCGCCAACATACGGGTTGCAGTCAGTATCGCTTCGCGACCGCCCATGTATTGAATCAGTGTATCGCAATCGGGAATACGGGTTTCTTCTGTTTCACCTGGCGCGGTGCTGGAAGTAAAGAGGGCAACGCTGCGGGCCACACCGCGTTTTGTTAGCGGTAATTGCACACTGGCAGCGGCCGCCATTGCGGTGGTGATGCCAGGGACGATTTCAAAACGAATACCTGCTTGTTCGAGTGCGCGCATTTCTTCATCGGCACGACCGAATAACATGGGGTCGCCCCCTTTCAGCCGCACTACAGTTTGATATTGTTGTGCCGCTTCGACTAACTGTTGGTTAATGTGCTCTTGAGCTGCGGAGCGTTGACCACTACGTTTGCCGACCGAAACTTTGATCGCTTGTGGGCACAGCGCCAGCATATCTGCTGTGACGAGCGCATCGTGCAAGACGATGTTGGCCTGAGCTAACAGGCGGGCACCGCGAACGGTAATCAGGTCCGCCGCACCAGGGCCGGCACCGACTAGATAGACGGTGCCGAGCTGTTCATCATTTGATTCAGTATTGTTAGTCAAGACGTATCATTCCCGCAGCCACAGTTTGATGGGTGACTTCGTCGATCAAGATAAATGCGCCAGTACTACGCGTAGCATCATAAGCATCTGCCGCCAGAGCCTGTTGCACATTGATATTGACACGAGCGATGTCGTTCAATTTAAGTGTATCAGTAGTGCGGCGTTCTTGGGTATTGATATCAAGCAGTGTGTCTACCGATGCAACACGTGCTGCCACTTGGCGTGTCGTATGTTTCAGCCAATATTTACGACGGCCATCGAGCGCTTCTTCAGATAACCAGCAAATGTCGGCAACCACTTGTTTGAGCACGGTTGCAGGGCGATCGGCCGACGCTAACATATCACCACGTGAGATATCGACATATTCATTTAGTAAAATCGTGACCGATTGACCGACCACCGCGGTTTGCTGCGAGCCATTGAGGGTTTGAATATCTTTTACTGTTGCCGTTTGCCCAGAAGGTTGCACGACAATAGCATCACCGATACTAATCTTGCCCGCTTCAACGCGACCCATGTAACCACGGAAATCGTTGGCTTCATGGCCATTGTGGCGTGCCACTAATTGTACTGGGAAGCGGAAAGCTTCATCGTGGCATTCATCGTAGACACTCAGTGATTCGAGCAATTCGATCAGGGTAGGGCCTTGATACCAACTGAGTTTATCACTCGCTGTCACCACGTTATCGCCAGCCAATGCGGACAAAGGAATCGGATGCACATCTTTCAGTCCAAGTTGTGCAGCGAAAGTTTGGTAAGCCGCAACGATACGGTCGTAAACAGTTTGATCGTAATTGACTAAATCCATTTTATTGATAGCGACGATCACATGCTCGATTTGCAAGAGATGGGCAATAGTCGAATGACGTTTGGTTTGCGTGAGTAACTCTACGCTGCCATCGTCACCGAGTTTGACTTTGGAGACGTCGATCAAAATGATCACCGCGTCAGCAGTCGACGCACCTGTCACCATATTGCGTGTGTATTGCTCATGGCCCGGTGTGTCAGCGATGATGAATTTGCGTTTTGGGGTCGCGAAATAGCGATAAGCAACGTCAATCGTAATCCCTTGTTCGCGTTCCGCCTCTAAACCATCGGTCAGCAACGATAAGTCTATCGTATCGCCGACTGTGCGTTTGTGCTTCGCTTTGGAAATGGCATTAAGTTGATCTGCAAAAATGCCTTTGCTGTCGAACAGCAAACGACCAATTAAAGTACTCTTGCCATCATCGACGGAACCCGCGGTAATGAAACGTAGTAATCCGCGCTCGCGGCTAGTGTCGATAATTGCTGTTTGGTTTGGCGATTGTTGTAATTGCGTGTTTGTTTGCGTACTCATTAGAAATATCCTTCTTTTTTGCGTTTTTCCATGGAAGATTCAGAAGTCTGATCATCCATACGCGTCGCGCCGCGTTCAGTAATTTGGGTCACGGCTGTTTCTTCAATAATGGCATCGACAGTGGCAGCATCAGAAGCGACTGGGCAAGTGCAAGAGATATCGCCCACCGTGCGGAAACGCACGACGCGTTTCTCAGTAACTTCACCCGCGCGTGGCGGAGTCAAATCTGTCACGGGAACCAATAAGCCATTACGTGGAATCACTTCACGTTCATGTGCGAAATAGATTGGTGGCAGTTCTAATTTTTCGCGGGCGATGTATTGCCACACGTCGAGCTCGGTCCAGTTGGAAATTGGGAACACACGCATGTTTTCGCCAGGATGCACGCGAGTGTTATACAAGTCCCATAATTCTGGGCGCTGTGCTTTGGGGTTCCATTGACCAAACTCATCACGGAAAGAAAAAATACGTTCTTTGGCGCGTGCTTTTTCTTCATCGCGACGGGCACCACCAATACATGCATCAAATTGATGTTCGGCGATGGTTTCTAACAAAGTGACTGCTTGCGCTGCATTGCGTGAATCAGTTTGTGGATTACGCAAACGCACAGTGCCGCGTTTGATCGAGTCTTCAACCGAACCAACGATTAAACGCTCCCCCAGTTCTGCGACTCGCTTGTCACGAAACGTAATGACTTCAGGGAAATTATGGCCTGTATCGACATGGACTAAAGGGAAGGGGAATTTTCCAGGGCGGAAAGCCTTTTCAGCGATGCGCAACAGCACCACAGAATCTTTGCCGCCAGAGAACAATAAGGCAGGATTGCTACACTCAGCAGCGACTTCACGCATGATGTGAATGGCTTCTGACTCTAACCAGTCCAGATGGCGATTGCTCGCGGCATCAATCAAGTTGCTTTCAACGACGGCATTCATACTAACCTCTATCTTCTCTATCTATATTTGCTGGAATTTTTAATGTACTGTGCAAATCACACCGCGACTTGCTTGATGCGAATTAACTTACCATCAACTACATGC
>CALKVB010000263.1 GCA_937996605.1 uncultured Oxalobacteraceae bacterium
CGCTGTCGATAGGTTCCATCGGCAACAGATCCAACGCGTAAATCGCTCCGTGTATGCCCCCACCTTCCTTGCCAGAGAGTTTTTGCCTTACGTATTGAGACCAGCCCCCGGGTGTAGCGCCTAAATCGACAATTATTTGACCACTCTTGATCAATTTTTCATTTTCATCGATCTCTTTAAGTTTATACACAGCCCTCGAGCGAAAGCCCTCTTTTTGTGCTAATTTCACATAAGGATCATTAATATGATCATGAACCCAATTTTGATTGAATTTATTCTTGGCCATTGGCGTAAAATACTGCTTTTAAAGGAATTTATATGTCAAACGAAGCGACGACCGCAACTTCAACACTGAAATCAAAACTAAAATCGAAACTCACACCTGCTGAACGTAGCGAATTGCGCGCTGAAGCTCATGGTTTAAAACCTACAGTCATCATCGGTGAGTCGGGACTTACTGCATCAGTCAAAAAAGAAATTGATGCCTGCTTAAATTCTCATGGACTCATCAAGGTGCGCGTCTTCGGTGATGACCGCGAAGCGCGTATCGGCATGTACGAAACAATCTGCACCGAATTGGACGCTGAACCTGTGCAACATATCGGCAAACTATTGGTGATTTATCGTCCAAAATTAGAAGGCACGAAAGAAACCAAATTCGTCAAACGCGGCAAAGGTCTTCGCGAAGTAACGGTAGTGAAGCCTAGCGCAAGTGGCACAAAAAAACCATCTGTTTCTAAGGTTCTAGTGAAAGGTAACGAACGGGTGACGCAAGGCGGTAACATCAAACGCGCAAAACCACGCCAAAAGAGTGTCAAAAAATCAGCGGCTTAATTCTGACATCACTCGTGAATACACCAGACAAAAACAAAGGGCACAGCGAGTGCCCTTTGTTTTATCTAACAAGTTCAAATTAGATATATTGAACTTCTAAGATTTCGTATTCGCGAATTCCTGCTGGTGCTTGAACGCCCACGACATCGCCAGCATACTTACCAATCAAAGCACGTGCTATTGGAGATGTAATCGACACTTTGCTCAATTTCAAATCAGCCTCATCTTCTCCGACGATTTGATACGTAACTTTTTGACCGTTCTCCAAATCTTCTAGATGTACCGTTGACGCAAACACCACACGGCCTTCCGCATCTAATTCAGTTGGGTCAATAATTTGCGCTGCGCTCAATTTACTATCGAGCTCGGCGATACGACCTTCAATAAAGGCTTGACGCTCTTTTGCCGCATCGTATTCTGCGTTCTCAGACAAATCTCCTTGTGCACGTGCTTCAGCAATAGCATTAATCACTTCAGGACGATCTTTCGTCTTTAGTTTATGCAACTCTTGCTTGAGCAATTCTGCACCAAATTTAGTCAGGGGTACTGTACTCATAGCTTACTACTCAATGTAAAAGGTTAAAAATATTGTGCTTTATGCACTGTAGGTAATTGGCATGTTTAAATTACCTCTACCAAAAATAGAGAGGTCACAGAGATAACGCATCACGTTACCTGTTGTGACCTCAGCATTTACTTCTTGAAATCCTTAAGATCGCAAAGGCAGCGATCTCAATTTTTGCTTAGTGTAAAGACTTATGCAGTCCTTGTAAATCATAGACGTGCAATTGATTGAGGTGACGCATACCTTCCACCGCCGCCTCAGCACCCGCAATTGTCGTAATCGTGTTTGCACCAGAACCTAAAGCCGCAACACGGATTGAGCGAGAATCCGCAATCGCATTACGTTTTTCTTCAACGGTATTAATAACCATGACGATCTCACGATTTTTAAGCATATCGACTACGTGTGGACGGCCCTCAGCAACTTTATTCACTGGAGCACATGGCACACCAGCAGCGGAAATTGCAGCAGCTGTACCTTTTGTCGCCAACAACTCAAAGCCCATCGCGACCAGATTTTTTGCGATATTAATGGCACGAGGCTTATCGGCGTTTTTCACGGTGAGGAAAACCTTACCTGAAGTTGGTAATTTGATTGCGGCACCCATTTGAGACTTAACAAAGGCTTCGCCAAATGTACGACCAACGCCCATTACTTCACCAGTGGATTTCATCTCTGGGCCCAAAATCGTATCAACGCCAGGGAATTTCACAAATGGGAATACCGCTTCTTTCACACTGAAGTAGGCAGGTACCACTTCTTTGTAGATTCCTTGAGAATCTAAAGACTGACCAACCATACAACGTGCAGCGATTTTCGCCAATTGTAAGCCTGTCACTTTCGATACATAAGGTACCGTGCGCGACGCACGAGGGTTCACTTCGAGCACATAGACGATGTCTTCGCCATCTTTTTGCTGAATCGCAAACTGCACGTTCATCAAACCAACGACGTTCAAACCTTTTGCCATCAAACTTGTTTGACGTTTGAGTTCGTCGATTGTTGCTTGTTTCAATGAGTAAGGAGGCAATGAACATGCAGAGTCACCAGAGTGCACACCGGCTTGCTCAATATGCTCCATCACGCCGCCAATGAAGGTACGCGTACCATCCGACAAGCAATCAACGTCAACTTCGATCGCATCGTTCAAGAAGCGGTCGAGCAACACTGGCGAATCATGCGAAACCTTAACCGCTTCGCGCATATAACGTTCGAGGTCACGCTGCTCATGCACGATTTCCATCGCGCGACCACCCAACACATAAGAAGGACGAACCACTAATGGATAACCAATTTCCTGAGCCAAAGCTAAGGCTTCTTCTTCTGTACGTGCAGTGCGATTTGGCGGCTGACGCAAGCCAAGTTCTTGTAACATTTTTTGGAAACGTTCGCGATCTTCTGCAGCATCGATCATGTCTGGAGAGGTACCAATGATTGGCACACCATTCGCTTCCAATTCCAGTGCCAACTTCAAAGGTGTTTGGCCTCCGTACTGAACGATAACGCCCACTGGTTTTTCCAGTTCAACGATTTCCAACACATCCTCCAACGTCAATGGTTCGAAGTACAGACGATCAGAAGTATCGTAGTCAGTGGAAACTGTTTCTGGATTACAGTTGACCATGATGGTTTCGTATCCATCATCACGCATTGCGAATGCCGCATGAACGCAGCAGTAATCGAACTCAATACCCTGACCAATACGGTTCGGACCACCACCCAAGACCATAATTTTCTTCTTGTTGGTCGGCGCAGACTCGCACTCTTCTTCATAAGTTGAGTACATATACGCCGTATTAGTCGCGAACTCGCCGGCACATGTATCGACGCGTTTGTACACTGGGCGTACATTCAATGCCTTACGTTGTTCACGAACAGCCGTTGCCGTTGTTTTCAGGAGCTTGGCCAAACGACGATCGGAGAAACCTTTTTTCTTCAATTTCAAGAGCACATCTTTGCTGATGGCGTCGAGAGACTGCGTCTCCAACCACAATTCAATATCAACGATATCTTTAATTTGCACCAAGAACCATGGGTCGATGCGCGTCAATTGATGCACTTCTTCAACGGTAAAGCCTTGAGCAAATGCATCGCCAACATACCAAATACGATCTGGTCCTGGTGCACCCAATTCTTTTTCTAAAACTTCGCGATCCGTCGTTTTTTCATTCATACCATCGACGCCAACTTCCAAGCCACGTAATGCTTTTTGAAAGGACTCTTGGAAAGTACGACCGATGGCCATCACTTCACCAACCGACTTCATTTGCGTCGTTAAACGATTGTCTGCAGTTGGGAATTTTTCGAATGCGAAGCGTGGGATCTTCGTTACTACGTAGTCGATTGATGGTTCAAACGACGCTGGTGTTTGACCGCCAGTAATTTCATTGCGCAATTCATCGAGTGTAAAACCGACCGCCAATTTCGCTGCGATTTTCGCAATCGGAAAACCAGTTGCTTTTGACGCCAACGCAGATGAACGTGACACACGCGGATTCATTTCGATGACGATCATGCGACCATCAGCAGGATTGACTGAGAACTGTACGTTCGAACCGCCAGTATCAACACCGATTTCACGCAAAACTGCCAAAGAAGCATTACGCATGATCTGATATTCTTTATCAGTCAACGTCTGAGCAGGAGCCACGGTAATGGAGTCGCCTGTATGCACGCCCATAGGATCCAAGTTCTCAATCGAGCACACGATAATGCAATTATCTGCTTTATCGCGCACGACTTCCATTTCGTATTCTTTCCAGCCGATCAAAGATTCTTCGATCAACAATTCGCTGGTGGGAGACGCTTCCAAACCGCGTTTGCAAATCGTTTCAAATTCTTCCTCGTTGTAAGCGATACCACCGCCTGTTCCGCCCATGGTGAAGGACGGACGAATAATCACTGGGAAACCGATGCGTTTTTGCACTTCCCAAGATTCATCCATGGTGTGAGCCACGCCAGAACGCGCAGAACCCAAACCAATCTTGGTCATTGCTTCTTTAAACTTGGAACGAT
>CALKVB010000264.1 GCA_937996605.1 uncultured Oxalobacteraceae bacterium
TAATGCCGAATTGAAGCGCGCATTGCGGGAAGAAGTGTTACGTCTATTCCATTCGCAGCGCGCAAGTACTACTCCTCACGCCATTGGCGACCCTAGCCAAGTTAGGGCGGTGCCATGAAATCCCTACTGCTGCTTCTGTTACGCTTCTATAAATTAGCGATTAGCCCAATGTTAGGGCAAAATTGTCGTTTTTATCCTAGTTGTTCAGAATATGCGGCGGAAGCGATTCGCGAATACGGTGCTTTACAGGGCTCTTATTTGGCAGGGAAACGTTTGTGCAAATGTCATCCTTGGCATCCGGGTGGGCTTGATCCCGTCCCTTGCAAACATGGGGGCGATGAAAAAAAGCAAACGGCCCCCATATCCGAATCTAGTTCTAATGTGCCATCGTCTTAGGTCAAACTTGGTCTAACAATGACACCATTGGCACCAATTACACATAAGCACGGCAATTAGCGATAAACGAATTTAGCTCAAACTCAACATTATCTTATTTACCTAACCACCTACTCACATGGAAAAAATGGATATCAAGCGTACCTTCCTTTGGGTCATCTTCACGATGTCGCTCGTCCTACTTTGGGACAAATGGATGCAACACTCGGGCAAGAGCTCGATGTTTTTCCCAACGCCAGTGGCGCAACAAGCAAAACCAGCCAATGCATCGGCTTCTGCTAGTGCCAGCGCTGCAGCAGTAAGTGCGCCAGCCGGTGCAAGCAACGCAGCCGGCGCCACAACAACTGACGGCACGGTCGCTGCGGTGAAAAGTGAAACGATCACTATCACCACCGACGTAGTCAAAGTTGATATCGATACCATCGGTGGCGAAATCAAACGTTTGGAATTGTTGAAATATGCGGATAGCGACGATGCGAAGAAAAACGTGGTGTTGTTCCATGAATCCGCAGACCGTACTTATGCTGCGCAAACGGGTTTAACTGGCGGCAATTTCCCTAACCATAAATCAGGCTTTGTGGCTTTACCTGGCGCGCGCGTCTTGGGGGATGCCAATGAATTGAACTTGGTATTGGAATCGGAGCAAGCTGGCGTGAAATTGACTAAAACCTTTACCTTCAAAAAAGGCGATTACGTCATCGGTGTGAAACACACTGTCGCGAACAAAACTGCTGCAGCAATTACACCGTCTTTGTACTTACAGTTGATTCATGACGGCACTAAGCCGAAATCAGGCGGCATGTTCTCTGGCACCACAGAATTCTATGCACCAGCTGTGTTCACAGAAGAAAAATTCTTCCAAAAATTGTCTTTCGAAGATATCGAGAAACGCATCACCAAAGGCAATATTCCACCAGATCATCCAACTGCGTCCAATAATGGTTGGGTTGCCGTGATCCAACATTTCTTCGTATCTGCATTCATCCCTGATGACAAAGTGCAGCGCGAAATTCGCACCGACAAAGTGCGAGACAATATTTACTCGGTTTCTTCTATCATCAATTTGGGCACAGTAGCACCGGGTGCTGAAGTATCTTCTACTTCTCGCTTGTATTCAGGTCCACAAGAATCAGCGATCTTGGAAAAAGTGGCTCCAGGTTTAGATTTGGTTAAAGATTATTGGAAACTGTCGATGATCGCCAAACCAATGTTCTGGTTGATGGAATTGATTCATAAATTTGTCGGTAACTGGGGTTGGACTATCGTCTTGTTCACCATCGGTATCAAACTCGCTTTGTTCCCATTGTCTGCAGCAGGTTTCCGCAGCATGGCGAAGATGAAAGTGGTGACACCGAAGATGACCGCGCTCAAAGAGAAATACAAAAACGAGCCGCAAAAACTCAACCAAGCGATGATGGAACTCTACAAAACAGAGAAGATCAATCCGCTCGGTGGCTGCTTGCCAATGTTGATTCAAATGCCTATCTTCTTGGCTTTGTACTGGGTATTACAAGCCTCAGTCGAAATGCGCGGCGCACCGTGGGTGGGCTGGATTACAGACTTGAGTAAGCCAGATCCATGGTTCATTTTGCCTGTGCTGTACGCTATTTCCATGTTCATCACGACCAAGTTGAACCCAGCACCAGCAGATCCAATTCAAGCGAAAATGATGTTGTTCATGCCTTTGATGTTCTCAGTCATGTTCTTGTTCTTCCCATCTGGCTTAGTGTTGTACTGGGTAGTGAATAATATCTTGTCGATTGCACAGCAATGGGTAATCAATAACAAGATCGTGCCACCTGAACATCGCACCTAATCCAAGGCAAATTAGCTTGCAATAACATCTGCAGATAAGCGAAGAAGCCCATTGCGAAATGGGCTTTTTTTTCATGATCAGTAATATAAAAATTTCATCATTTTGCTGCAAAGCATGTGGCATTTTGACGACAGCCTTTAATGGCTCTCTCTATTGATTTCTCAGAAGCAAGTATAGAATTTCCTCATGACACACCACTACGACAGCACACCCATCGTTGCAATTGCCACCGCACCGGGCCGAGGCGGGATAGGCGTTGTTCGCATTTCGGGTAAAAACCTCAGCGCCATCACCCAAGCCCTTTTCGGCAGCACCCCACTCAAGCCGCGCCATGCGACCTATCTCGACTTCACTCAAGCCGATGGCACTGTCATCGATCAAGGTTTGGCGATTGCTTTTAAAGCGCCACATTCTTACACCGGCGAAGACGTGTTGGAACTACAAGGTCATGGCGGCCCCGTCGTCATGCAAATGTTGTTAAGTCGATGCTTGGAAGCGGGTAAGGAACAAGGTTTGCGTTTGGCCGAACCCGGTGAATTTACGCAACGCGCCTTCATGAACGACAAGCTCGACTTGGCGCAAGCAGAAGCCGTCTCTGATTTGATCGAAGCCTCAACCGAAGCCGCCGCAAAATCGGCATCGCAGTCAATGTCGGGGGCTTTCTCTAAAGTGATTCACACCTTGGTCGACAAGGTTGTGCATTTACGGATGTTGGTCGAAGCGACGCTGGATTTCCCCGAAGAAGAAATCGATTTCTTAGAAAAATCTGATGCGCGTGGTCAGCTCGCAGAAATTCAAAAATCTTTGCGCGCCGTTTTTGAGCAAGCAGCGCAGGGCGCCTTGTTGCGAGAAGGTTTGAACGTCGTGTTAGCAGGGCAGCCTAACGTCGGTAAATCTTCCTTACTCAATGCCTTAGCTGGTGATGATATCGCTATCGTCACGCCTATCGCTGGCACCACGCGCGACAAAGTTACTGAGACCATCCACATCGAAGGTATTCCACTCAATATTATCGATACTGCAGGTATTCGTCACGACCACGATGAGATTGTGTACGACGATCAACCTGTGAATAAAATCGATGCCGTCGAACGCATTGGGATTGAACGCACTTGGGCAGAAGTACAAAAAGCCGATGTGATTTTACATTTGCTCGATGCCAGTCGCGGCCCAACGCGTGCCGATGAAGAAATCGCCGCACGTTTTCCAGACGATGTGCCGGTGATTTGCGTATGGACCAAGATCGATATCTCTGGCCATCACGCTAGTGTCGATACCGTCAACGATTTAACGCAAGTGTACTTGTCAGCGCAAGAACATTTAGGCATGGATTTATTGCGCCAAGAATTGCTACGTATCGCGGGCTGGCAGCAAACCGGCGAATCACTGTACTTGGCGCGAGAACGTCACCTAATTGCCCTTAAACACGCACATGAGCATTTGGAACAAGCGGCAGAATACGCCGCACAAAATGATCAGTCTCTTGATCTCTTCGCTGAGGAACTACGCCTCACGCAAGATAGGCTCAATAGCATCACCGGCGAATTTACTTCTGATGACTTACTCGGTGTGATCTTCTCGCGCTTTTGTATTGGTAAGTAATCGATGTCGTAGTTGTTCGACCAAGCGAAAACGGCTGCTACGAGGATACTCAAGATGCGTAAATGGCATAGAGATTTTCTCGTAGCGCGCGATTAATTGCAGCAAGCGCTCCACATCATGTTCTACATTATCGACGTCGATGTTCACCGTACTTAGTGCGCTCAACTTTTCTTGTAGCACTTCTTTCTCTGCAATCGCCGCTGCTGACACCGGACTAGCAACACATAGCCCAAAGATACCTGCTTGATAATGGCGCCAATTGGCGTCACAGCGTTTCGCCAATCCTACTTCGATCACCGTACCATCATCCGTAAACGCATCTGGCATTGGCCATTCGTTCAAATGCAAACTGCGCAATGCCTGAGCAAGAGCTTGTTTGAAGTCTTGCTCCAACAAGGATAATGTTTCTGTGATCGAAGTGTGTTCACAAATTGCCAAGGCACGCTGCATCCACGGCAACATCTCGCGATGAAAATAGCTAGCATCAGCGCATCCTTTTGCGTCAAATTCGCCGAATACCACCGAATGCAAAATTTGATCGCGAATGATATAACTCGGCTTGGCAAATACACCTGCATTGAGTAAGGCATCAAATTTCTCGTTTGTGATACCAAGCAGATTCGCCATCTTAACTTGCGTGAAAAAATATTGTTCGAGATAGATCTGCAATTGATCCATTACTTTTCTCCTGAATCTTCCTGGTGATAAGCTCGGCTATCTGTTGGTGCTTGTTCACGCTGATGTAGGCCATAGTCGCGCATGACTGATGCTACACGTAGTCGGTAATCGGCAAAGATAGAAGCACGTCCTTGCTGTTGTGCCGTGCGATGACTCTCTAATTTTCGCCATGACATCACCGCTTCTTCATCACGCCAAAATGAGAGAGAAAGTATTTTGTCCGGATCACTGAGGCTTTGAAAACGCTCGATGGAAATGAAGCCATCGATGTGCGCCAACTGAGGTTTCAAATCAGCGGCGATTTTCAGGTATTCCTGCTTGGTCTCTGCATGAGGTAAGACTTCAAAAATCACGGCAATCATTATTTTTCCTTATTTTTTGTTTGGTTTTGAGGCACTAACTGCGCGCCTACATCTGTGCAATCGACGCGCCTGCTTTTTGCGTGAAAACGGGAATCCTAGCATTCAGCGACGGTAGATAGTGATACTGCAATTTTTGCCAATCAAGCTCCTTCCAATGATCGATGACATAGGATACGGCCTCAACAACAATAGTGATCGCCAAGCTTTGACCTGGACAGCGATGGCGTCCGGCACTAAATCCCCATTGTGTGGTTTCAACATCGAGCAATGGATTAAACTCATCGCCGCCATCGCCGTCTTTTCGCTCAGCATGTGTATCGCGATTGGCTGCCGCCAGTAGCAGTAATATCAAATCACCTTCGCACACCTTTTGTCCTAACACTTGACAGTCTCTCTTTGCAAAACGTCTGGTACTGTGAATCGAAGGATCAAACCGAGCGACTTCTTCCACAAACGCCCGCCGCCACGCGAAACATTCCCACGCCTCGGATGCCAAGTCAGCACGCCAGCTTGGCCGTTGATGCAATTGCACCAAACAGTTTCCTAATAAACCGGCAGTCGCTTCATAGGTTTGCGATAACAAACCCACCAAGTTGGCGATGCGGCTTTCTGGTGAAATTTGTTGGTCGGCATCACAAAGTTTTTGAAAACCAAGGGTGAAGCGATGATCTTGATGGGCAGCGATATGTTCTCGCATCCGCGTCGTCAAACTTTGTGCGGCGTCGCTCGCCGCCAGCAACTGCTGGGCGCTACTCAGCGGTGAAAGACAAGCAACGAATTCGGCAATATCAGTCGCCATAAGCGCACTACTTTCGCGATCGAAACCTAATAGCATTGCCATGCACCGTATGGGTACTTGCATCATCCATTGCGTTAGTTGGGCGCCGTCATCGGCTTTGCACATATTCGCCACACTTTGATCATCTAGCAGCGCTTGTGCATTGTTGCCAAACTCACTTGAATCAACGTCACTGAGTACTTGGCTTAATACCGACTTTAGTGCTTGATGGGTGGAACCCTCATTCATGCGTATGAGCTGAGCGAACAAAGTCCCTGCGGCGCTACCCTGGATTGCTTTAGGCACTTGCTCGTGGGATGGGCGAACCACACAATCTGAATTTTGCAGTACCGCATGCACCGCCTCTGCACGGCTGGCGATCCATGCCGCACAAGTTGCGTCCCATTTCAAGAGATCGCCCTCACGCAATTGGGCATACATAGGATACGGATCTAGTTGGTATGAGAGATGGCTAACAGAAACGACGGACAGGGAAGAAGGGGAAACTGACATGCATACTCCAAAAGACAGCATAAACACGATTGATCGAACATTAGTGCTACTGTAAGGCTTGTTAGCCATCAACAATTCGCTTACCATCGAAGTATGGATTCCCACTTCGCCGATCAACAACTCTCCTCTGTGGCAGCCGCTATCGCTGAACCAGCACGCGCCCGCATGCTATGTGCCTTGATGGATCAACGAGCTCGTACCAGCACCGAACTAGCGATCCTAGCGGAGGTTTCGCCGTCTACAGCTAGTGCACATTTGACCAAGTTACGCGAGCAAAATTTAGTCACGGTAGTCGCACAAGGCAAGCATCGATATTATCAACTTGCGAATCTAGAAGTGGCGGTAGCGCTAGAAGCCTTAATGAATATTGCCAGCCTCACTGCTCCGTCTTTCAAACCAAGCACGCCCGATCGACTACGTCGGGCACGCACTTGTTATGATCATATGGCCGGGGAGATCGCGGTACAAATTCACAACGGCTTAATCGCGGCGGGATGGCTTATGCCACATCCAATGAAAACCGAGGAATGTGTACTGAGTGAATTAGGAAAAGAAGGGCTTGAAAAACTAGGGATTGAACTGGAAGCACCACAAAACAGCCGACGCCGCTATGCATGCAATTGTCTTGATTGGAGTGAAAGAAGGCCACATTTAGGCGGCTCACTCGGTGCCGCATTTCTCCGATTCGTGAAAGAACAGGCTTGGGTAGAGGCAGATCTTGATAGTCGTGCTTTGGCGATCACTAGAAAAGGCGAACGCCAATTCGCAGGCTTGCTGCAGAAGCTCAATTCGAAAACTTAGCTCACGTATTTTGTCCACGTATTTGTTCCAAGTATTAAGTTCATGCACCTAGACCAACGCCACGTTTGAACAATGCCTGGCACCCATTGGTACAATCGATCTGTACAAAAAATAGCTTCGTTGGAACAACAATTAAAAGAATTTCTCTTCCGTTTGTTCTACGCGTTTCAACGTAAACAAATCATGAAACACCAAACGACTTGGGGTGCAACCTTCAGGGAAGTGCTGCATGAAATCAAAACGCATGTCAGCAGCATGTTCACTCAGATAACGCTCGTAGTCCTCTTGGGTTTCAGCTTGATAGCAAGTACGGTACAGACTCTCAGTCGCTTGATCAAAGCGGATCGCGACAAAACATCCGGTTGCCATTATTTCTGGCAAATGTTTATCGCGCATGTATTGCTCAAACGCGCTCACCAAATCGGCGCGAACTTCTACACTCACTTCGTAAAAAACCATACTTCACTCTTTATCTTGGTTAATCAATAGAAAGGATACTTTCCCGATGCGGGCCCCAGTATCTAGCGTGTTATGAATACAGTCAATCGACCTAACTATTGTTGACATTCAATGCAATTACTTAATCGTCCTCAGCCTCAAGTTCACTTGGGGCGATTACTTTATTGCGATCTTTATCGACTTGCCCCTTGAGCTTATCTGCAGCCTGGGTGAAATGATCGATATCCTCATCGCGTGCGAGATGCAAACCCGGTGCGAACAAATCACCCATATACACTTCATCGGCAAAACTACCTGAGTTTCTTTGATGCGTCATGAGAATCAAACCAGAACCTAAAGCCGAGCAGAATAAGCACAACATCAACAGGCCTCTGGTATAACGACGTTTAATGGTACTAAGATGTAAATAAATAGCGACTGCCAACAGCAAAATTTCGACATGACTACCATAGCGAGAAAACCATTCCCAAGAAAACATAAAGCCCAAGAAGGTGCTCAAAGCATTCCATAATTGCAGGCCCACCATGGCGCTGGCAACGATAAACAAATGACGGCCAAACCGAGGGCTACGTCCAAACAATCGATTGGCCGCAGCCCAAATTCCGCTCCACAACATCGCCGCCAACAGCACCGAAATCACCGCCTGCAAATACACCACAAGGTTAAAGCCCTCGGTTTGCGACAACCAAGCATTCAAGCAAGTTAATCCAACCACCATCAACGCGCCCGTCAAGGCTGGACGCAAGCCTTCCCATTGATAATTACTGGTATCGATGGTTTCAGGTTCCACCTCAAAGCTAGAACGTCGCACACGCACATGGGTCTGGCCGAGGCGCACTACAGTATGCCCACTCAACTCGAGCTGCGCTTGGCGCCTTCCTTGATAACGGAGGCCGTTGCGGCTATCGAGATCACGAATTTGCAAATTACCTTCTGTATTTTCTTCAATGATGGCATGACGTGCAGCGACATGTTCATCATCGAGAATGACTTCATTATCGTAGGCGCGCCCGATTCGAATCGGTAATTGCTCAAAGCGAAAACGCTGTTCAACTTCATCATTACGACTCATGATCTCAACAAAGAATGCGGTACTCATTTGGCACCTGCTTTCTTATCATTTACGTTCGCATTGATCGCGATGCCTTTCAAAAAAAGCTTCGCCATCCGCATGCCGTTTTCATACGAAACGCCGCGGGTATCGAGGCGGCTTTGTAATACTTCCTTGGCCTGATCTAAGCTACTGCTAATCACGATGAAGTCATACAATTCAGGGAACTTACGATAAGCTCTTACGCACAATACCGAGCGCATTGATACGCCTTCGTTTTTGACGAAGTCTTCATTGCATGCCGGTGCAGTGACGCTAGGATGCCGTGTGCTAGCAAATATTTGATTTTTAAATCGTTCGCTGACTAAACGAGAAAAACGTAAGGCGTCGAGTTTTTTCGATTGCAGCAAGGTATGGGCGATGGTGATATGCCCCGTTTGTAATTTACCTGAAACGAATAAGGAAGACTCCATCGCACAGTTCATTTTGTCTTCAGAAAAACTACTCTCTTCCTTGGTACTCGAACTGCCCCAGCATCGCATTTGCTCTGACTCGCGCACAGGCACTTGATATTTACCGAGCACTTTGGTGCCGAGCCCATTTTCTAAGAGTTTGTCGATCATGAAGTTTTGGTGTGCCAACAACTGACGTCCCACCTCTTCGCTAAACGAGGTCGGCACTTGTTTTTGTGCTTTAACGCGATTCACAAGTTCAACCACAAAACGTGCAGGTACCAAGAAACTCACTAACTCACCATCGGTACGTTTAGCGACATTGACACCCGCCAGCGCCCCTGCGGCGTTGACATTCGGGCCACCGCTCATCCCAGCATTGATGGGCCCGGTGAACATGAACTGATCATAAAATGCACGGCCAATAATCCCGTTATACGCTCCTTCAGAAATCGCAAAACCAAGATCAAGCGGATTACCTAAGGAATACAAATATTGGCCTTGCTGCAAAGGACTCAGTTGATTTGCATTAGTAGGAATTTTAAAGAAACCTGTACCCTTGCGACTCAGCTTCACCACCGCCAAATCATGCAGGACATCGACAGCCAACAACTCCACCGTGCCGCGTTGATCATTGGTGTCGACAAATTCTCCGACATAAGTGTCGGGTTCTAGGGCAATCTGCGAGACCACATGATAATTGGTAACCACCAAATCAGTGTCATCGACAAAAAAACCTGAGCCTACCGAAGATTGTGTGCGTCCATTTTTAACTAAAACACGAATCTGCAGCAAATCGTTTTTTGCTGCGCTATACAATTTTTGTGCGGAAGATGAGGGCTGCGGCAGTACTGTCTCGCTGGCACTGGTCTTAGCACTTTCCGCGCTCTCGACTTTAGGATTTTTTTGCGCAGCTGCTGTCGTCGCTGAGACATTAAAAACAAATAAGACAGCGACCAACAAGTAGCGCGCTTTGATCTGGGATATCACACATTTGTACATCGGGTTTCTCTTAATTTGCGAGGGAAGATTGAGGGCTAACTTCAATAAGTGACAGCATAAACGCTTTTCAGATTTTGTTTTCAACATCACAAGAACTTGTGTGTCGGCAGGTATCAATTCATCTGTAGCGCTTGTGACAATTCCAAGCGCACTTACTTAAGCGACTGATTTAAAACAAAAATATTTATTTGATATTTTCGTTTTATTCACTTTTTATCAAAAAAACAGCGTTGCTTTTTCGCATGATTTCAGCAAAAAGATTGTCAAAATGCACGTAATTTCTACCTTGCACGCCTATACTGAAATCACATTTCTACCGCTCGCGTGGTTGGCATGTGGCAGCATTGAATGCTACTTCGCCGCTATTTTACGCACCGTAGAGAAGAACATCACCTCTTCGTTTTCAACTTTTAGGGAGCTTCGCAATGAATCGATCAAGAAGTAATTGGAACGCTTTTGGGCTGCGTAAAATAGTGGCCGCGATTGGATTTCTCGGGCTGAGCAGCGTCAGCGGCATCAGCGCAGCGGTGGATTTTACTTACTCGGGTTTTGGCAACATTACTGCAGGCAAAGTCTATGGCGCAAGTGGTCTAGACACAGGCTTTCCAGACCCAACGCAATGGCGCTGCCCTTGCTACATAGCAGATTATTCGCATGGCAGCGTGTATGGCACCAAATGGAACTTCGCACCAGAATCTCGGGTGGGGGTGCAAGGCACAGCTACATTCAGCGATAACTTCTCTTTCACTGGACAAGTGATGGCAAGAAGCGCCGCCAACGATGCCAAAGTGGATATCGAATGGGCCTTCTTTACTTACAATATTTCACCTGCTTGGACCGTACAAGCAGGTCGCAAACGCTTGCCATTATTCTTCTATTCTGATTTCCAAGACGTTGCCTTTGCCTATAACTGGACACGCGTACCACCCGACGTGTATGGCTGGCCAGTGGTCAACTTCAACGGTGTGAACTTAACTTACCGCGGTGACATCGGTGGTTGGGCAGTCAAGTCTAGCGGCTATATGGGTAGTGAACATGCGCGCGAAGTACCGATTGCTAAACTTGGCGATCCATCTCGTGTCGACATCAATTGGAGTCGCATGTACGGCATCGATCTCGAACTCAACCGCGATTGGTTCACGATGCGCGCAGCGATCAATAAATCACATCAACAACGTTTGCGTTTGGGCACTAATGGCTTCGAACAATTCTCACCTGACCCTGCGGTGTTTGGTGAATCTTCTCCACAAACATACACCTCGCTCTCATTCAATGTCGACCGAGATGATTTAGTCGTTCGCAGCGAATTCTCTAAAGTCAACGGCGCGCCAGCACGCGGCAGCTATCGCGGTTATCTGATGGGTGTGGGCTACCGTTTCGGCAATTTTTTACCGATGGCCACCGTCAGTCGTTTGAACTCTTACGATAGTACAGGCAAAAATGATGAAGTTGATCGCAATGTAGGTTTCACTTTGCGCTATCAACTTGATGATAGTAGCGCGCTCAAAGTGCAACTTGATCGCAGCCGCTGGGACTTCCTCAACGGCTCGGACAACACGCGTAAGTTGATCACCGTTTCCTATGACTTCACATTCTAGGAGAGGCGAATCATGAAAACGATGAAAATAAGCTGGATAGCAAAAGCGTCTCTCACCGCATGCATGCTTGCGGGGCTGGCAATCACCTCAAGTGCGATGGCGGATGTAGTAGTGATCGTCAATCCCTCCAATGCAGCAAGCATAGACGAAGAGCAGATTGCCAAAATTTTCCTTGGCCAAACCAAGACCTTCTCGAATGGCTCGGAAGCCATTCCTATCGATCAAAAAGAAGGGCCGGTGCGTGAAGAATTTGGTAACAAACTTCTCAAGAAAAACCCTGCGCAGTTAAAAGCACAATGGGCACGCCAAATCTTTACTGGCGGTGCGAAACCGCCAAAGGAAATGGCCAGTGACGACGAAATTCTGAAATTTGTCGCTAGCACGCCTGGTGCAATTGCCTACATGGACTCAAGCAAGGTTAATAAAACCGTCAAAGTATTGAAGCATTAATTTATAGAACCATGTGTAGTCTTGGGCGGGGTCAGGTTTTTCCAGATCCCGTTTTTTTATGCCTCAACGATTGATTTAAAAACTGGCTACAGCCTCAGTAATTCGGCAAGTCGCCGTCCTGCGCGGCCCAGTGCTTGATCGCGATGATGCACCATACGCGGCACGAAACGATAACGCGATCCCTCTTCAAATTTAACTTCCACTAACTTGCGTTTTTTGAGCTCATCTTTGACCAAGAAACTCGGCATCCAACCATAGCCCAAACCCATCAACAAAGCTTCCTTTTTGGCGAAAAAACCATCGAGGTAAAATACACGTTCACTGCCGAACACATGTTCATCGTTACCGCTTTGACTCGAATCTTGTACCGATAGTTCGGTGTGTTCTTGCAACTGCGCCAAACTCACCTTTTTCATTTGTGCCAAGGCATGTTCCGGCGCCACACATAAAACGCATTCAATTTCCGCTAAATTTTCAGCATGCAAATGTGGGTGTGGGGTGTAGTCCTTGACGATCATCAGATCTGCTTTTTCACTCTCAAAGCGATGCTGCACGCCACGCAAAAATTCGACTTTGACCTGCACCCTTGTTGGCGCACCTTCATCAGCTAAATCTTTGAGCGCTTTCAATATGGTCTGCAGCGGCAAGATACCATCGACGATGACCACTAACTTGGCTTCCCACGCTTGATTCAAATCACGCGCCAAGGCTTCTAATTGATTCGCTTGGATCAATAGGCGACGGCCTTCATTCAACACCACTTCGCCGGCAGAAGTCAGTTTCACGCGATAGCCATCACGGTCGAGTAAATCGAGGCCGAGTTGTTGCTCAAGTTGCTTGATTTGATAACTAATGGCCGATTGTGCTTTATGCAGACGCAACGCGGCTTTAGCGACACTGCCCTCGCGCACCACCGTATCCAAGGCCAACATGAAATTGAGATCTAAGCTCAAGTTTTACTCCGATTCGAGAAAGGGGACATCAACATCATCGAAATTCTTGATGGAGTTTAGCGAAATATTGTGCTTTTTTTGTTGATCTATCTTAATTACATTAGCGAAAACAGTCGCTAACACGGTGTTAGCGCCACAAAAATTTCTGGAGACCCACAATGACACAAGCGAATCCTCTCAATCTACGCGGTATTGAATTCACCGAATTCTGCGGCCCATCGGCTGAACACTTAGAAAACTTGTTTTGGGCGTTTGGTTTTTCCAAATTACGCCAGCATCCGAGTAAAGCGATTAGCTATTTCCGTCAAAATGACATTCACTTCCTCATCAACAATGAGCGTGATGGCTTCTCCGCTGAGTTCGCCAAAAAACATGGCCCATCGATTTGCTCTATGGGCTGGCGCGTCGACAATGCCGCCTTCGCCTTGGAAGAAGCGGTGAAGCGCGGTGCTCGCGCGGTTGCGGATGCAGATAAAGATCATGCTTACCCAGCGGTGTATGGCATAGGCGAGAGCGTGATTTACTTTATCGAACCGACAGCCAGTGGCGCATCGATTTATGAGCGTGATTTCGTAGCGCTTGCTTCGCCTTTGATTCAAGCTGAAAAAGGATTCTTGACGGTTGACCACTTAACCAACAACGTGCCTTTCGGTGAACAAGAGAAATGGGCCGATTTCTACAAAGGTATTTTCGGTTTTACGGAAGTACGTTACTTCGATATTCAAGGCGCGAAAACGGGTTTGACCAGCTATGCATTGCGTTCACCTGATGGCAGCTTCTGCATCCCTATCAATCAACCGAAAAACGAACAAGATCAAATCGCCGAATACCTGCGCGATTACAAAGGTCCAGGCGTGCAGCATTTGGCATTCTTAACCGAAGATATTTTGCATTCGCTCGACCAACTCGAAGGTAGCGGCATCGAAACCTTGGATATTGATGATGACTACTATGCAGAGGTATTCCAACGCGTGCCGCACGTGCGTCAAGACCATGCACGCATCGCCAAACACCAAGTCTTAGTGGACGGCGATGACGATGGATACTTGTTGCAAATCTTCACCAAGAACATCATCGGCCCTATCTTTATCGAGATTATTCAACGCGAAAACAATCTAAGTTTTGGTGAGGGCAATTTTGGCGCGCTGTTCCGCTCGATCGAAAAAGACCAAGAGCGTCGTGGCGTAATTTAAGGGCTGCAAGAACAGAGGCGCGGGGTTCCCGCCTTCGCGGGAACGACGAGCAAAGCAGCGTCGCATCGGTAACAAGTAAGACGCAAATTAAGCGGAAATTAAGCGCACAGGAGAACAACATGGCATTACAAGGTGTACACCACGTGGCATATCGTTGCCGCGATACCAAAGAGACAGTCGAGTTTTATCAAAAAGCTTTAGGCATGGACTTCATGCTCGCAATTTCCGAAGACCGCGTACCGTCGACCAAAGAACCAGATCCTTACATGCATGTCTTCCTCGATGCGGGCAACGGCAATGTCTTGGCTTTCTTCGAAATTCCCAATTCCCCACCGATGGATAGAGATCGCAATACACCATCTTGGGTGCAGCACTTAGCATTCCAAGTCGATAGCCTCGCCAGTTTGCAGGCCGCTAAAACTCATTTGGAAAGTATGGGTTTGGAGGTAGTAGGCCCCACCAATCACGAATTATTCCAATCAATTTATTTCAATGACCCTAACGGCCATCGTATCGAACTGGCAGCGAATACCTCGACACCAGAGATGCTGATGAGACTCAAAGAAATCGCGCCGCAGATGTTGGAAGATTGGACTGCCAGCAAACGCACGGTGCACCATGCAGCATGGTTGCACGAAAAGGAATTTGCGACGCACTAGCGCTAGGCTCACCGGGTCTGCAAAACAACAGACCTGCGTTCATATCCGCATAGCCTCCCTCCTGTACCTGTGTACAGATGATTAGCACCAGTTTTTCTGGTGCTTTTTTTTGCCTATTGAATCTGGGGAGAGGAAGGCTCGCGAAGTGCGTGGTACAGGATAAAGCGAATCGAAAGCAAAACACTCAAAACAAATGCCACGATTACCACTATTCCGGCTAGCTCGATTTCCGTCCAAAATAAGAAGAGGTAAGCGAGATAGCCCAAAGAAGCGAGACCGCACAACAATTCTGCGACGCTCACCAACACCGAAGTACGCTTGGAGCGTGGTTTGCGCGTCAGTGCCCAAAATCCTAGTGGCCAAAGAAACACCGAAACAACAATGATTTCATCTAAGCTTTGCAAATGAATCGCTTTGTAAGGCACATACTCTTCGGTCTTGGTCACCATTTTTGCGTCTGGTTTACCGTTTTCCGGCACCACCGTTGTGCATTGAGACAGGGGCAAAAAGAAGCAAGTCAGTATCACGATCGCTAAAACGCGTTTTAATGCTTCGAGATATTTCATAGATTCTCCTGAGGCTCAATCCCCCGCAAACCATCTCTGCATCGTCTTCAATGCATCTTGATTCGATGGTATAAAACCATGGCTCGCCGATACAGGAAAACGCGTGATACCTTCAGAGGCGCAGGCTTCATCTGCCGTCACCATGCCATCGTGATCAAAACCGAATCCGGCAAATACCCCGAGGGCACCTAGCCACGGCCATACGCCGTAGACACTCGCGGTCGGGATAGCAGGCATAGGAATCTCCGCCATGCGCTTAGGATCAGCAACTAACTGCCCACATTCACCCGCCATCCAATGATAGGTGCGCCAATCACGAATACGCTGACTCAAACGCATAGCCTTCAAGGGCGAGGCCAACAAGACTAATTTGCGTGGCGGCATGTTTTTATCGGCCATATCCTGCAACACCATGCGCAGCAGAACGCCGCCAAACGAATAGGCGATAGCGTCATACTCACCATGGGCCGCGAGCCTCTCCAATACTACCGTGAGGTTCTGTTTGATCTCCGCAATCGATTGTGTCGAGGGTAGATAATCGAAACAATGAACCGTGTAACCGCTGCGTTCAAAATGGCGAATCAAGGCACCACGCATATATTTTTTGCCGCCGACACCGTCGACGAAAAGGAGTTGTTTGCTCATGTAGATAAGGCAATTTAATTAGTTTGCCCATTCTCACACAAATTGGCTATTTAGCACGCAAAAAGATCCACAATTGCCATGACCTCTGTCTTTATACGCAAAACCAGCATAAGCAAATCCGAATATATTATTTAAGCATATAAAACTTCGATGTTAAGTTATAGCCTCTGTCATCTGTTTGCTTCTTATTTGTTTTTTTAATCCGACTATGTGCCAACTTCTCTCGATGAACTGCAATACGCCGACTGATATCGTGTTTAGCTTTACTGGTTTTTCTGAGCGTGGTGGGCGTACTGACGAGCATAAGGATGGTTGGGGTATCGCCTTTTTTGAAGAGCAAGGTGTGCGTCACTTTATTGACGATAAGCCTGCGGTGGAGTCAGCTTTGGCGGAGATGATTAAGACCCAACCCATTAAGTCGAAGAACGTGATTGCACATATTCGCAAAGCGACCCAAGGTGGGACCTCGTTACAGAACTGCCATCCTTTTATCCGCGAGGCATGGGGTCAAGAGTGGGTATTTGCGCATAATGGTGATTTGAAGAGCTTCGCGCCGACATTAGACGGTAGTTATCTGCCTGCAGGCAATACCGATAGCGAATTGGCGTTTTGCTTTTTAATGCAATCGCTGACTCAGACTTTTGGCGATGTTGCCCCTAGTATTGAACATGTACGTCAGTTCTTAAAGCAATTTAGTGCTGAGGTCGCCACGCATGGCACCTTCAACTTTACGTTGTCGAATGGCGCGGCGCTGTATGTCCATTGCTCAACCAAATTGCACTATGTCGAACGTCAATTTCCATTCACCACCGCGGCACTCAGTGATGAGCAATTATCGATTGATTTTTCTGCCGTGACCACGCCACAAGACCGCGTGGCTGTGATTGTCACCGAGCCACTGACTACCAATGAACAATGGACTGCATTTCAAAGCGGTGAATTAAAAGTGTTTGTCGACGGCCGTGCGCTACCTGATTTACATTAGTTCACAACTATCATGGCAGACTTTCTTATCTCTACAGAGACTGCCTAGCGCACATCGTATACGTACAAAAATTAACGACGAATACCTGAGCCTATTTGTAACTCGGAAAACCAGTTGATGAAGCGCTTCACATCGGCACCTTGATAAATTGCACCATGCTGTGGACAGAGCATGTCGATATCTAGATCATTCACGCGTCGACACCAATCAAGTTTAGCTTCGTTAGAGCCCATCCAGCGTCGATGAAAACCCTCAGCATGACGGATATGTTTATCAAAATCTTTCACGAATAAATCATCTTCACCTGGCGGTAATAAGGCAGCGCCTACATCACCCGAGAAAAAAACCTTCGCAGTGGGATCGTATAAATTGAAGTTGCCTGAGGAGTGCAAATAATGCGCTGGCACAGCACGTAGGCGAATACGACCAAGACTGATTTCAAGTCCATCATCAGGCAGCGGAATAAAGGTATCGCCTTTGCCACCAAAATGAGGAATAAATGAACTCCACAACCAACTCAAATAGCATTTCAAATCAGGATTAAATTCCAACCACAGTGACAAAGACGAAATCACGTCTGGGTCTTGATGCGAAGAAAAAAGAGCGACGATATTACGCGCATCCATCTCTGAAGTGATCGCAGAAAACACCTCGGGAAAAATCTCCATACCACCAGGATCGGTCAATATCGCTTTATCGCCCTGTATCACCAAATACTCATTGGTATCAATCAAGTAATCTGGTTTTTCTGGATCACGTGTGATGACAGCCCAACTATGATCGCCTTGTTCAAATATGGTTTGGTATTTTTTCATGCGTTTTTCATGGTGGTGGTAAGTTGTTTAAGATAAGAGATAGTCAGACTCATAATCTCTTCGATGCGTCCTGCCACTTGCTGCATATCGGCCAACATCGTGCCACCATATGCCGCCTCGATTCGTGCATTATGCGATAGCATGGCACCTGAACTACAAAGGTTGAGTGAGCGCTTTACTTCGGTTTCTAGTCCCTGCCATTCTTGATCAACTGCTACTTGTAATTGCTCGAATTGAGTCAATTTAAGCGCATGACTGGCCTGTAGTTGCTGCGCCGAGCGCGACGATTTTTTCATAGTCATCGCCAATAGACTGAGATTTTTTTGTAACTTACGTAAATCAGCGATACGCTTAACCAAGCGAAAAATCATTTCGCCGAGGCGCGCCATCATTTCTTCCATCTTTTGGCTAAACACCCTTAACTCCATCGCCACTACTTTAAAACCGGATGACTGTTGCCCTGCTCGTTTCGCTACCAGAATCGCATTCATGGCAACCAAGTTAATTTGATGTGAGATCTCAATGACTTGTTTCAAGCCGTGATTAATCGACACCGAAAGTGCTAAATCCGAGGGCGGTTTGCTTGCTTGCATAAAGAGTCCTTGAGGAAGATAGCGCTGCAAAAAATCAAGTGGACCAGAACAACAAGATTAATACGATTATTGACATGGAAAGGCCTTATCCTAGGTCAATTTATGTTCAAGTGTTGCATTTAGACATCATTTTGGCAGTATTAGAATTGCCCGAAAATCATTCACATTAGTCAATGTAGGTCCTGTCACCACCAAAGCCTGGATTGCTTCGAAAAAGCGATACGCATCATTTTGCGCAAGTATTTCTGAGGCTTGCAAACCGGCATGATGAGCCAATAGCAAACTATTGGGGGCGATCCAAGCACCCGCATTGTCTTCGCTACCGTCTATGCCATCGGTATCAGCAGCCAAGGCATAGATCTGTGGATGCGCCTGTAAGCCCATACATAGACTGAGTAAATATTCGGTATTACGGCCACCACGCCCCTGGCCCAACACGCGCACGGTTGTTTCACCACCAGACAACAACAATTGAGGTCTACTAAAATCACGCGCCGCAAAGGAGCGGGCTAATTGTGCATGCTGTCGTCCCAAGTCTTTCGCCTCACCTTGTAAACGATCCGACAAAATATGCACATCCATATCATGGTCGCGAGCCCACTTCGCAGCCGCCTCTAACGCCGTTTGCGCACGGGCCAGGATAAAGTATTCGGAGCGTAACGTAGCAGGGAATTGCTTAGGCGTTTCGGATTGCGGCGACATTAAATACGCTTCGACCGCAGGCGGTACTTTGATATGGTGCGTACGTAAAATAGCAAGTGCATCAGCACTGCTGCTGTCATCGACCAAAGTAGGACCACTTGCAATCACCGCCGCATCATCACCAGCCACATCCGAAATAATTAAACTGACGACACGCGCAGGAGCACATGCCAAAGCCAAGCGTCCGCCTTTAATCGCCGATAAATGTTTGCGCACACAATTGATGTCATGAATCGTCGCGCCACTACGTAACAAGGCGCGGTTGATCTCACGTTTCTGCTCTAAATTCACACACGGCGAAGGCAAACTCATTAAGGCCGAACCACCACCCGATAAGAGGCATATCACCAAATCATCTACATGCCTATTTTGCACTGTCTGCAATAGGCGTTGCGCTGCCTCGTAACCAGCTTGGTCGGGTATTGGATGCGCAGCCTCGACGACCTCGATTTGTTGGCATGGCAAAGCGTGCCCATAACGCGTAATTACCATGCCTTGAACTGGACCAGGCCAAAGCTGTTCCACGCTCTGCGCCATGGCCGCGGCAGCTTTACCGGCACCAATCACAATAGTTCGAGCAGGCAATTGGTTTCCATATTCATGCAGTAACTGATGCAGGACAGGTGGCATGCATTGCGCGGGTCTTACGGCATCCACTGCAACCTGAAGCAACTGCTTTAAGTCACGAATAGCACTGTGTTCTCGACAAGAATGAGCGGAGGTTTGCAGGCTGGTCATGGCGGTAAGTGGATGTGAAGAACGCTAAGCGGTGGCAAGAACGGATAAAATACCAGCTTTAGCCATAAATAGCTTCATAATCGCTTCATGAAAATCATCAGCAAGCCCTTCGACTTTAGTGCGATTGCTCCAGCAATGCAGTCTTATGTGGACCGCAAAATTCTTTCCGGCGTATCTTCTGCCGTCTTACATGGACAAGATTTGGTGCATTTTCATGCCACCGGCTGGGCCGATATCGAAAACCAAATTCCGCTCAATCAACAGCACTTGTTCCGCATCTTTTCGAATAGTAAATTAGTCACTTCGATCGCGATCTTACAATTAATCGAAGAGGGGCTCTTAGACTTAGATGACCCGATAGAATCTTACTTACCGCAATTAGGGAAGCGGCAAGTTTTATTACCGGGTGCAACGAGTATTGATCAA
Organism: uncultured Oxalobacteraceae bacterium; assembly: GCA_937996605.1. GTDB lineage: Bacteria > Pseudomonadota > Gammaproteobacteria > Burkholderiales > Burkholderiaceae_D > Undibacterium. The sequence goes on from CALKVB010000264.1 coordinate 20,234, forward strand.
ACTGAACCTGCACGTTCATCCATCACCATACGTCAATTACTCACGCATACTTCAGGTCTGAGCTATGGCTTGCTCGATCATGGCAGTACCATTTACAAAGCGTATGTCGAGCGCAAAGTGCTCAACGCCTTCGAGCCTTTGTCCGAATTGATCAATGTGCTCGAAGATCTACCATTAAGTTTCCACCCAGGCAGCGCATGGGAATATTCCATTGCCACCGATGTTTTATCGCGCGTGGTAGAGGTTGTTAGCGGGGACAATTTTGATATTTATCTGCACGCTAAAATCTTTTCACCCTTGGGCATGAACGACACTAGCTTTTGGCTACCACCGCATAAACATCATCGTTTAACTGCCTACTATGCTGGCAGCGATCCCATGAATGTGCTCAACCGCGATTTAAAGCGACTCGAAAAATCGCCATATCCGGATGCCTTCTTAAAACCGATTCCGCGTTTTTCTGGTGGCGGAGGCTTAGTCTCCAGCATGCAAGATATGCTGGCCTTGATGCGCAGCTTCATGCCGGGCGGCCATGCTGTGTTAAAGCCCGAAACCATCGCTCTGATGATGCAAAACCACTTACCTGCAGGCTGGGGTATTGCCTTTCCTAGCGTGGGAGACGTGCCTGGTAAAGGCTTTGGTTTTGGAGGCGCGGTCACGATACAACCGAGTGAAAATGACCCTCCGCAAGCGCATGGCGAATTTGAGTGGGGCGGCATTGCCGGCACCCATTGGTGGATTTCACCACGACATAATCTGGCCGGCTTATTAATGACACAAAGACAGATGGCCTTTTGGCATCCGTATTCCTTCGAATTTAAACGTTTAGTATATAAAGCGGTAGTTGGATAAAGATCGATAAGCTGCTTGAGAGTAGCAATACGTCGACAAGAAAGAGGCGTACGTTACTTAAACTGAAAATGCTACCATGCTGACTATTCAACTTTTGCTTTGAACTCAATCCATGTCGCAACACATATTACTTGTCGAAGACGAAGTCGCCATCGCCGATAATCTGGCCTATGCTTTGGCGACTGATGGTTTTATTCCTAAGCATATCAGCTTGGGTCAAGCTGCACTCGATTTGCTACAAACACCCAATCATCAAATAAGTTTGGTCGTACTCGATGTTGGTTTACCCGATATGAATGGTTTTGAAGTCTGTCGTCGCCTACGCCAACAAAGTAATCTACCAGTGATTTTTCTGACAGCGCGCAGTGATGAGGTCGATCGTATTGTCGGTTTAGAGATTGGTGCCGATGACTATGTAACTAAGCCCTTTTCACCGCGTGAGTTAGTGGCACGCGTACGAGCAGTGCTACGTCGTCAGCTAGCGCCACACAACGACGCGAATAGTGAGAATAAAGAAGTCGCCGAGCGTTTTGAATTGCGCGAAGAAGAGGCCCGCATTTTGTACTATGGGCATTTGCTGATCTTAACGCGCTACGAGTACTTACTCTTAAAGACTTTAATCGAGAGACCAGGCCAATTATTTTCACGTGCGCAATTGATGGATAAAGTTTGGACCCACGCCGCCAACACCATGGACCGCACGGTAGACACCCATATCAAGTCTTTGCGCGCCAAGCTAAAAGCGATCAACGACAAAGATGATCCTATCGAAACCCATCGCGGCATGGGTTATAGCATCGCGGTCGCCTGAGGTCACCATATGAAAATCGGCCTACGAATCCTACTGGGTTATTTCTTAATCTTAGGATTGGCGGCATGGTTTGTGCTCAATGTATTTGTGATGGAAGTACGTCCTGGTGTGCGCGCCACACTAGAAGACACCTTGATCGACACCGCGCAACTACTGGCACGCTTAGTGGCTGAAGATGTCAAACACGGTGATCTTGCACATACAGAATTACTCAAGCGCCTCGAGAATTACGCCCAGCGCAGCATCGACGTCAAACTCAGCGGCGTACAAAAAACCAAATCTCAACTCGACTACCGCATTTATATTACGGACGACAAAGGCATCGTCATTTTTGATTCAGGCAAAAAAGACGTGGGTAAAGATTACTCGCGCTGGAACGATGTATACCTCACTTTACGCGGGCAATATGGCGCTCGCAGCACACGCGTCGATCCTAACGACGATGAATCAACGGTGATGCATGTGGCAGCACCGATTATGGACAATAACAACGACGGCAAGCCACGCCGCTTACTCGGTGTACTTACGGTGGCAAAACCGATTTCTACCATCAAGCCCTTTGTCGAACGCAGCCAAAAGAAAATTTTGCAACGTAGTTTTTGGATTTTGATGGCGTCCTTGATCATTGGTATTGGCTTCTCTTGGTGGTTAAGCCGATCACTGAAACGCTTGCAAGACTATGCTAAAGCGGTGAGTATCGACGCCAAAACTACTCTGCCCAAACTCGGTAATAATGAAATCGGCGAACTCGGTTTGGCGCTAGAAGGCATGCGAGCCAAACTGGAGGGTAAAGAGTATGTCGAAACCTTAATGCACACGCTCACGCATGAGCTTAAGAGCCCAATCGCCGCGATTCAAGGTTCCGCCGAATTACTTAAAGAAGACATGCCCGCTGCTGATAGACAACGTTTTCTGAGCAATATCATCGAGCAAAATCAAAGACAAAAACAGCTGATCGATCGCCTGCTGCAATTAGTGCGCGTAGAAAAGCAACAACGCTTGGAGCAGACCGAAATCATCGAACTACCGCGCTTGCTTGCTACTGTTGTTGACGACTTTCAAGCATCCATACGCCGCAAAGACATTCAACTTGAAGTCAAGTTACCCGAAGTTAGCCTACGCGGCGACTATCTCTTGCTACGGCAAGCATTCGGCAATCTACTTGAAAACGCAATCGCCTTCACGCCTCAACAGGGTTTCATTCGGATTCATGCATCACTGGTGAACGCACAAATCACTATTTATATTGATGATAGCGGCGGTGGCATCCCTGATTATGCACAGGAAAAAATCTTCGAGCGTTTCTATTCCTTGCCTCGTCCCGATGCCGCCAAGAGCACGGGTTTAGGTCTGCCTTTTGTCAAAGAAGTGGCGAGCCTGCATGGCGGCAGTGTGCAATTAGTGAATATCAAAAAACACATCGATGGGAAGCAACAAGTGATGGGCACAAGTGCGCAATTGTGTTTGCCTTTGGCGTGAGGCGTGCCACTCTTGAGTAGCGCTGAGGCCAAGGCCTTTCCGGATCCGACCGAGCATGCTAGTTTTGATCTTTCTACGCCACTTCACATTCAACACACAATTCTCTGACCATACTCCATCTTGGCTTCACTTAGGTTTTTTATGCTGTGAGCTCTTGAGAACCATCTCGGTTTCTCATCACTGCGTTTCTACAGGAGCCCCTTATGCAAAGAAGTCTATTTTTCAAAGCTCTGATCATTTTTGTTCTCACACTTTTAATTGCGATTCCCTTAATGATGATCGAAGGGACAATACGCTCACGCATTCATTATCGCAACGAGGCCGTCCGCAGTATTGCTGAAGACTCCGTTTCCAGCCAAACTCTACTCGGCCCATTACTGATCGTGCCTTACACTGAACATTATCAAGAAGAGGAAATTGAAGAAGTGAGTAAGCAGAAAGTGCTGCGCTCTCGCAAATTGAAACGTCAAATTTTCATTTTTCCAGATCAACTCACGCTGAATGCGACAATCGATACTGATCAACGCTATCGCGGTATGCATAAAGTTTTAGTGTATAGCGGCCAGCATAAGATCACAGGTGACTATGAAATTCCTAGACTCGATGCCCTTGCTCACGAGAAAAGCAATTCAAGCATTACGATAGGGGAGCCTTACATCAGTCTGGGACTTAGCGATACCCGCGGACTGAAGAACGTTCCCAAAATTAGCTTCGCTCAAAATGACTACGAATTTAAACAAAATAGTAGACTCGACCGCTTTACACATGGCTTGCATGCACCTGTACCGCTGGCCCAATTACAGCAGGGTGGAAAGATGGCCTTTGATTTAAGCTTGACGATTGATGGGATCGAGCAAATGGCCTTTGTACCGATTGCGAAGAATAATCAATTTACCGTATCTTCCAAATGGCAACATCCGCAATTCTTCGGGCGCTTCTTGCCATCAGCTAAACCGACTGAACGCAAAATCGATGGCAACGGATTTAGTGTGGTATGGAATATCTCCTCTTTATCTAGCAATGCGCAACAGCAAATTTTTGATACGGAATGCTGCACCACCAACAGTGCGAATCGCAATAACTCTATACCTGCAGTCGACTACGTCGCTGCAGCACAAGCTGTCGGACAGATTGATAGCTTCGGTGTCGCTTTCATTGAACCTGTGAACGCTTACTCCCAATCAGATCGTGCCACCAAGTACGGCTTGTTGTTTGTGGCACTGAGTTTCGCTGCCTTCTTCCTATTTGAAATTCTCAAACAATTGCCGATTCATCCGGTGCAATACACCTTAGTCGGCTTGGCGTTGGTGTTGTTCTTCTTACTGTTGTTAAGTTTGTCGGAACATATCGCTTTTTGGAAGGCTTATTTAATCGCTAGCCTGGCATGTATTAGCTTAATTGCGGTGTATCTCGCGAATGCATTACGCAGTTGGAAACGAGGTCTCGGCTTTGGTATTGCTTTAAGTGTGTTGTATGCAGTTTTGTTTGGGCTGTTACAGTCTGAGAACAACGCCTTGATTATGGGTAGTGCACTTTTGTTCGCGGTATTGACAGCCATTATGTTAGTCACACGCAAAGTCGATTGGTATCAAATCGGTAAAGCCCATCATCCTACACAAACTCAAACATCGATCACATAAAAGCTGCATTCAGCCAAAATTAGACTTGACCCGAACCGCATGAGGTTCGGGTTTTTCATTTACTAAAAGACTACACTGTCTCTTTTCTGCAGCGGTTTTCATCACTATTTCGGGTCATAAACGACATAAAGTCTGCGGCAAAACAAGGGGGATAAAATTGCTCGTGCGCATCATTCAATCATCGACTACTATAGCAACTGACATAGCGTTGCTGTTTTTTCTTCCACCGTGATACAGCTTGGCAAAGGTTTCTATGAAATTTTCCGCCAAATGGGCCCCTTTTAACTGGCGAGCGTCAAGTTTAGCGCTGGTCTTATTGTGCTCATCTGCCTCCATCCTTGCAGCGCATCCCGGCACCTTGCGCTTCGATCAAATTGGTACAGCTCAAGGTTTCATACCACAATCGATCACAACCATACTCCAAGACCGGCAAGGTTTTATGTGGTTTGGTACACAAGCGGGATTGGTTAAGTATGATGGCTATCGCAATATCATCTATCGAAATGATCCTCGCGACCCGCATAGTTTGATGGACAATTTTGTCTCGGCGGCATTTGAGGATGATGACGGCGGTTTGTGGATAGGGACGCAATCTGGCCTCTCGTATTTCGATAAAGCCAACCACAAGTTCACGAATTTTTTCCGCCAAGACTTGCACAGTAAAGTCAGCATCAACTACAAAGTCTTCACCATTTTAAGCGACGGCGAAAAAGGATTATGGTTAGCCACCGACTATGGCTTGATGCACTTCGATATCAAGAGTCATCAGTTTCAAGATTACCGACATGACTTAGGCAAAGACGAGGGTATCCGTACCGATTTGTTGAATGCCATTGTGCGTGATCGTGAGAATAATATTTGGATCGCGACACCGAATGGTCTGGATTTGATGCGGCCGCCGGATAATAAATTTATTCACATCAATATTGATATCGTCGGTCGATCTCACACGGCACAAAACAATGTAGTCGATTTGTCTTTAGGTCCCGATCAAATCCTATGGATAGGCACCGATGCAGGTTTAGCCACTATTAACTTAAAAGAAAAACCCTATATCGTACGCCCGGTAGGGGAGGCCGAAGGCTTCTCTTTAGCACGTATTCAAACCCTCTATCAAAGTGCTGATAGCAAATTGTGGATAGGTACGATCAATGCCGGCTTACGCATGTATGATCCCAAAACAGGGGAATTCACCGCCTATCGTCATCGGCCGCTAGATCCCAATAGTTTGATGCATAACCATGTCTCAAAAATATTTCAAGATAGAACAGGATCACTTTGGGTAGGGGCACGCTCAGGTGGATTAAGTCGCGTTGACCTGCAAAGCGGCGGCTTCAATCGCTATGTGCAATTTCAAGACGATGCCACTGGCGATAGTGACAATCGTGTACGAGCACTAGCCTCAGCCGGCCAAGATCAATTATGGCTTGGTACCTATGCAGGCGGGCTATTGAGGCTCAATACTAAGAGCCGTCGAGTCGAAGTTTGGCGCAAAGATCCGAATAATCCGAAAGGCTTATTTGAAAACCAAATTGGCGCTCTACTCAATGATAAAGACGGCAAACTATGGGTAGGCACACGCTCTGGCTTAGCCTTATTTGATCCTATAAAAAATATCTTCACGCCCATTTATTTGGGAGATGAACCGAACGACAATTATATTGAACGCATCATCTTTGACCGCAACAACACCATGTGGATTTCTAGCCGTGGTGGTATTCATCGCAAACGTCAGGGCGAATCTGGTTTCCACACTTTCCGCAACAATGCTAACAACCCAAATAGTCTTGGCAATAGTTGGTCGCTCAGCCTCATGGAGAGTAGTAAAGGCGTGTTGTGGATAGGGACCATGAATGGCTTAGACCGATTCAATCAAGCCGATGAAAGTTTTACCCATTTTCGCCATGACGATAAACAAGCTGGCTCCATCAGCCACAATCGTATCCATGCCTTATTTGAAGACAGTAAAGGCAGAATTTGGGTGGGTACATCTGGTGGTCTAAATCGTATGGAAGAATTGCCTAACGGTGAGATGCGCTTCCATTTTTATCCGACTCAAGCCGATGGTTCTGCAGAATCGGTAGGCGGCATTTTAGAAGATAAAAAAGGAAATATCTGGATTAGTAGTACCGCTGGCATTTCCAAACTTGACGTCGATACAGGTCGCTTCAAAAACTATACTGCGCGTGACGGTATGATCGAAGGATCCTATCTTATCGGCGCGACCTTACTGTCAGATAATGGTGTGATGAATTTTGGTGGATGGAACGGTCTAACCAGTTTCCTACCCGAAGAAATTCGTGACAATCCTATTCCCCCGCCGGTCGTGATTACCGATTTTCTGATTTCCAATCAGAGCATTAGCCAACTCAAGAATAAGACCCCAAACGCTAACGGAATCGCAATTAGTGAAATAAAACAGCTCACTCTTGACCATACAGAATCGATTTTTTCGATAGAATTCGCGGCCTTGCATTACGCAGATCCAAGTGCAAATCGCTATAGCTACAAACTTGAGAATTTTGATGATCAATGGGTAGAAACCACGGCCGATAAGCGCTATGCCACGTTTACCAACCTTGACCCGGGTAAATATATATTCCACGTTAAAGCCAGCAATAAAAATGGTGTATGGAATGAGACGCCAACATCAATGACTATCGTGATCACGCCGCCCTATTGGAAAACTTGGTGGTTCCGAATTGGTGTATTTATTTTATTAGCTGGTTTCACTTATAGTTTCTTCTTGTATCGAGTACGCAATTTGGTTCGCCAAAAACTGCAACTTGAGAGTCAAGTTAAGGCGCGTACGGCTGAACTCGAAGAACAGAAAGCCTCCATACAGCAGCAAAAAGAAACCCTAGAACACGCGCACAAAAACATTTCTTTGTTGAGTGAAATTGGAAAAGAGATCACCGCGACCTTAGACACCGAAGCGATCATCGAACTTTTGTATCGTAATGTGAACATGTTGATGGATGCGACCGTGTTTGGCGTAGGCTTCTACGATAAACAAAAACAATTGATTGATTTCCCGTTTGTGACCGAAGCTGGTAAGCGCTACGAACATTACACTAGGGACTTCCGTGAAAAGAACCAATTGCCGGTGTGGTGTATTGAAAATCAACAAGAAATTTTCATCAATGATCTCGAGCACGAGTATCACAAGTATATCGAGAACCTCGCACTCACCGAAGATCCTGAAAAATGGGGCGCGATTTTGAAAGACGGATCCAGTGCGATCACACCACAATCTGTATTGTACGTACCGATTTTTGTTAAAAATGAGATACGCGGTGTGGTCGGCGTACAAAGCTACAAAAAATTCGCCTATGTCAGCACCGATCTCGATATCTTGCGCACACTGGCTTCTTATGTCGGTATTGCGATCGATAATGCCGATGCATATGAACGTTTAAAAGACGCCCAAAATCAATTGGTAGAGAGAGAAAAGTTGGCGGCTCTGGGCTCATTAGTGGCGGGAGTCTCACATGAGCTGAACACGCCATTGGGAAATAGTTTATTGATTGCGAGTTCAATTGAGGACAATATCAACCATATCAGTGAAGTGATCGAATCAGGACCAGTCAAACGTTCTGATTTCAAACAATTTGCTGAGCGCTGCAAAGAAGCTTGCGTCCTATTGTTACGTAGCTTACGCACCAGCGCCAATCTGGTGAGTAGCTTTAAACAAGTTGCGGTCGACCAAGCCAGCGCACAATCGCGCATCTTTAATTTGCAACAGACGGCGAATGAGGTCGTCGCCACGATGATGAATCAGGTACGACAAGCCGGACACAGCCTGCAAATTGAAATTCCCGCGGGCATACAATTACACAGCTACCCTGGTCCTTTTGGCCAAGTCTTGATCAATCTTTTGCAAAATGCGATGTTGCATGCGTTTGAAGGCAAACAAAATGGTTTAATGCGACTCACCGCCAGCATGGTCGGTGAAGATCATGTGCGCGTCTGTTTCGAGGACGATGGGGTCGGTATTCCTGAAGAAAACCTTGGGCGCATTTTCGAGCCTTTCTTCACCACCAAGCTAGGACACGGTGGATCTGGCCTTGGCATGCACATCACCTATAACATCGTCACCTCTATCCTTGAAGGAACGATCAAGGTCGAATCGGTCTACGGTCATGGCACTTTAATTACGATGGAGTTCCCAACGCATGTGGTGACAGAAGCAGCCAAACACTAACAAGCTTCCTACAAATGAGTAATTCAAGCTCACGTAATTTGTATGTCGAGCGGAGAGAGCCCCACCAGCGATATGGCGGAATCTATACCATTTGGATTTACCGCAGCGGCAATCGCCACACCATGTGCGTACGCGTCACTCACAAAATTCAGCCCCCAATCAATCGCTATCTTATTTGCGACCAACACTTTGTTGTCCAACAAATCAGCGACCCAACCGAAGTCCTTGTTACCTTTGAAGGTATGAGCAGCATTCAATATGTCGGCAGCTAATGAACTTCGCGTCGTGCTCCCATCCGATAGTTTCCCGCCCCAGTATGCGAGACCACCAGCATCAGCGCCTTCAACGCGCCCCAGCACATTCTTATAAAACAAATTAATAAAATCTGTATTCGTCATCGACGTTGAGAAACCTGTGAGACTGGCAAACTGTGGGGACGCACCTATCGCGTAAAAAGTCTCCGCAATTTTGTCGATAGTGAGACCTTTTTTATATTCGGAGATCCAATAAGCGAGCCCATCGGCATCTGGCGTGCGATTGAAAAACGCGACATATAATTCCTCAATTTTCTGCAGCGCCGCTACTGGAATTGACTTTGCAAGGTTCTTCACCATGAGGTTCATTGTGAAGTCTGTAAATTTAAGCACTTCGACATTTTGTAAGGTATCAATACCATCAGTCATTTTTTTATCTTGAATCTGGTACCCATTAATGCTTGAGCTAATGCGATAGTTACTCAAACCCTGTGAGTAAACCACAGTGTCGGTTCCCTCCTTACCATCAACGCTATCGTTACCTCCACTGACCAAAAAAGTTTCAGCACCTTCACGACCGATCAAGGTATCGTTAGTATTCGCATCATGAATTGTGGCATTCGGCGCAAAGGCAAAATAACCATTGGTCTTGCCTATCTTGAGATAGTGATCCAAGCCATTTTCATATTTGCCAGCATTAATTGCGTCAACAACATCGGGATATTGTGTGAGGTAGTAATATTCTGAATAACCGGGTGCGCCTTTGCTTGCTGGGTCACTACCGTTTGGGCCGGTTGATAGAACTTGATTTGCGCGGAAATCGAAAAAGGCATATCCAGACTCGCCATCAATATTTCCAGGTTGAACGGCTAAAAACCCTATCCGTCCATCAGGCAAAAAATAGGGCGTCATTTTGAGGTCTTGAATTCCTCCAAGCCCCATATTCCCTTGGACGAGATTTTTCTCCGAAAGCGTTAGCGAATGTAGTTCACTCCACGCGGCCTGAACAAACTTGCCATTCCCAGCGTTGATCAAAATGTGATTTCCCCAAGTTTTATCTACGCTTTCTGCTTGAGCGTTCATTTGACCTGCCGCGTCTGGCATGATGATATCTACGAAACCATCGCCATTAATATCCTTTAAAACTGGGTCATGCGCTGATGGCTTTCCTAAAAAATAGTTGTATAGCGAATTATCCGTGACATCCACGAATTTCATTCCTCCTTGATTCAAAAGAACCTGCATCACACCTGCACTGAAGCCCGTCGCCCCACTCCAATTCACGCTACTGACAAGAATATCCATTAACCCATCATTATTGACATCAAATGGTATTACTTTAATATCGTGCGAATGTGCTGTTTCATTATAGTAAGGAAGGCTCGCAAACTCAGCCTTGTCTTCCAAATAAGGCGACGGTAATTTGATTAAGGTTCCCCATCCTTCTTTATCTCCGAAAGTAATGTTCGATAAAATAAATGTATCACCACGTTGCCACTTGGGATCTTTTGGCGCCTCAGTATTTGGCGATACGTCAACCATTACAATTTCGGATTTACCGTCATTGTCGAAATCTGCGAAAGCGCTAGCGGCGCCTCCACCAAAATAATCTGGAAGTGTCCACCCTTCACTTGAGGGTTTTGTATATCGCAAGGCGTAAGGCGAGAATCCACCCAATTTGTCATTTATGAAAAGAGTGAGTAGGCCACCGTAATTACTTCCATCGGCTAAATTCAAATATAGGTTTTTATTAAAATAGCTTCCATCCGTAGCGTAACTAGATGCTACGAAATCAAGATATCCATCACCATTGAAATCACCCGGATTGGAATTATGTGATGCCATCTTCGGACCAGGAATTCTTGATTCAACAAAAGTCCCATTCGGCGCTTGAATAAAGGTCTCAGATATCGTTGGCATCAACGGAGCTTCATTGTGCCCGAAGTACATGAAATCATTTCTACCATCATTATTGATATCGAGAATTCGAGGTGTTGAGGTCCCTGGGAGCTGGCTAACACCCAAAAGACTATTTGCACTGATTTGCGTTACGCCAGTCCGACTAGTTGAAAATAAATAGAGCGGTGTCGGAGCTGCCTGTGTTGGCGGATTTGGTTGAAACGACCACCCAGTTAAGATAATCTCTGGATACAAGTCGTTTGTTAAGTCACCCGAGATACCAAACCAGATATAACCCACAATCTCGTTTTGAGACTTGGCTATAAAGAAAGAATAGTAATGGCTACCAGAGTTAAATTTTAGAAATTCTCTCTCGTCTTTTTGAATGTTATCACTGCTGAAAACGGCTTTTTTCTCTGGGGTTCTTTCT
>CALKVB010000265.1 GCA_937996605.1 uncultured Oxalobacteraceae bacterium
AGTACTAATGGTGAGTATAGGGCTAATTATTGGTTTGATTGTGTTGATGCTGTATAGCCCGATTTTTGAATTAGCGAATATCGCCTAGTGACTTGATGCTACAGAAGAAGATATGTTGAATGCGCAAACCTTAAATCAAGTAATACAAACTGCGGTTCCAGCGCATGATTGGCTTCGTCAACTCAGTGCGAAAATGAGCTTAAGTGAAAGCGAGTTGCTCAGCGAAGTTGCTACCTTGATTTCTTATCCAGTTTTGCATAATTTTGGTGAAACTCAATTTGTACCGTCATTTGAGCATATGTCTTACGCCGAGATGGTTGAGCGCACCTTGGTGATTGGTTTTGATATCGAGCGCCGATTGTGTGCGGTTATCGGTAACCCTTTCGAGGCACAGCTTGGGCAGAGACTAAAATTATTTTCACTACATGAAATTTATGTTGCGAATCCACAAGCCATACTTGGAAAATTAGAGCAATACGAATCCAGTTATAGCGCCGTTGCTGATGCTGTTGGCTTAGACGCTGTCGAAGAAATTGAACGTGATGCCAGTGAGGATATGACGCTCACCTCTATCCAGGGTGAATCAAGTCCAGCAGTACGTTTGATCAATTCCACCTTATTTGATGCTCTGCGTTTGGAAGCGAGTGATATTCATATTGAATCATTACCCCACGGCTTGGTGATTAAATTTCGTATTGACGGCGTATTGAACAAAATTGCAGGAGTGAATAATCTTGGACTAGCCGAGCAGGCAATTGCAAGGATTAAAGTATTGGCAGAGCTCGATATTGCGGAAAAACGGGTTCCTCAAGATGGGCGGTTCCGTGTCGCGACCAAAGGCCGCGACATTGATATTCGAGTGTCTATCATGCCAAGTATCCATGGTGAGGATGCTGTTCTCCGTATTCTCGATAAGAAAGCGTTGATCGATAGCGTACAAAAGCTCACACTTGATTCACTTGGATTTGATCGTGCGACGATACAAAGTTTGCGGCGATTGGCAGCCGAACCATATGGCATGATGTTGGTAACGGGCCCCACCGGTAGTGGTAAGACGACTACGCTCTATGCGGCTTTAACAGAGATTAACCATGGTGAAGATAAGTTCATTACGATTGAAGATCCGGTCGAATATCAGTTGCCAGGCGTTTTGCAGATTCCAGTCAATGAAAAAAAAGGGCTAACGTTTGCGGTTGGCTTACGTTCAATTCTTCGACACGACCCTGACAAAATCTTGGTCGGTGAGATTCGCGATCCTGAGACTGCCCAAATCGCAGTTCAATCCGCGCTCACTGGACATATGGTGTTCACTTCTGTTCATGCGAACAATACATTTGACGTGATTGGACGCTTTATGCACATGGGCGTGGATCCCTATAATTTTGTTTCATCACTTACAGGAGTCGTTGCACAACGCCTGTTGCGTCAAAACTGCCCACATTGTAACGAGCCAATTACAGTCTCTGAAGAACTATTGCGAGAGTCTGGTATTGGCGATCCACAAAATTATCGTTTTCACGCTGGG
>CALKVB010000266.1 GCA_937996605.1 uncultured Oxalobacteraceae bacterium
CGAGTTAATCAATTCCGGCCTCGGGCACCATTCACATTGTAGTTATTAAACCCGCCCTTCGGTTGAAGCGCGGGTTTTTTTATTGCTGTTAAACTAGTGTTTTTTTAATTCGAGAATGCAGATGGAAGCGACCAAAGTAATCGAGTTCGAGCGTCCGCAAATGGATGTTGGTAGTAGTTGTGTGGCCTCAGCGTGGGCGCGTGTACCTGATATGCCTAGTTTTTCGGAAAAGTTGGAGCTAAAAGAAAAAATTAAGGCGCTGCTAAAGCAAAAGAATGCTGTACTTGTGGCGCATTATTACGTTGACTCTGATCTTCAAGATTTGGCAGAGGAAACCGGTGGTTGTGTTTCTGATTCTCTCGAGATGGCGCGCTTTGGACGTGATCACGCGGCAAACACTTTGGTGGTTGCGGGCGTAAAGTTTATGGGGGAGACGGCGAAAATTTTAAGTCCTGAAAAGACTATTTTAATGCCAGATCTTGATGCAACTTGCTCCTTGGATTTGGGGTGTGATCCTGAAGAGTTTTCTGCGTTTTGTGATGCGCATCCGGATCGCACGGTAGTGGTTTATGCTAATACGAGTGCGGCTGTTAAGGCACGCGCTGATTGGATGGTGACTTCAAGTGTTGGTTTGGATATCGTTGCTGAGTTGCATGCGCAAGGTAAAAAAATATTGTGGGCTCCTGATAAGCATTTAGGTAGCTATATTCAGAAAAAGACAGGTGCTGACATGTTGCTATGGCAGGGCTCTTGTTTGGTGCACGATGAGTTTAAGGGTGTTGAGCTTGAAATTTTGAAGGAGCAGTACCCCGAAGCGAAAGTCTTGGTTCATCCTGAGTCGCCAGCGGCAGTTGTTGCTCTGGCTGATGTTGTGGGTTCCACTTCGCAGTTGATCAATGCGGCAGTTAACCTCGATGCTCGTCAGTTTATTGTGGCGACGGATAACGGCATTTTGCACAAAATGCAGATGGCTGCGCCTGAGAAAACTTTTATTGTTGCGCCGACCGCTGGAAATAGTGCGACATGCAAGAGTTGCGCTCATTGCCCGTGGATGGCGATGAATGGTCTACGAAACCTTTTGAGTGTGCTTGAGACCGAGAATAATCAAATTGAAGTTGATCCGGCAGTGGGTGCTGAAGCGAAGATTGCAATTGACCGTATGTTGGATTTTGCGGCGTCACGTAAAAAACAAGTTCAACCTCGCGGGGAGCTGGAAAAGAACTCTGCGCTGTACTCCGGTATTGGACCGGCATAATAAGGTTCGTATATGTCAAAATTAAATTCAAATCTAAGAAATTCTTTTGCCCCATTTTCGCCAGATTTAGCGTTGGCATTGGATAAAAATGTGCAAATCGCCTTGCAGGAAGATGTGGGAGATTGTGATTTAACTGGGTTGCTTGTGCCAGAAAATTCACGAGTGCGGGCGCAGGTTGTGGTGCGTGAAGAGGCGATCTTGTGTGGCGCGCCATGGTTTGATGCTGTCATGTTCGCGCTTGATCCCACAATTGCGATTGACTGGCAATATGCGGAGGGTGATCGCATGTCGGCAAACTCCGTTGTCTGTAAGATAGTCGCCCCTGCACGTGCTTTATTGACTGCGGAGCGTAGTGCTCTGAATTTCCTTCAGTTGCTTTCCGCTGTGGCTACGGTTACCAATTCGTACGTGGGGATAATTCAAGGTACTAAAGCAGCGATTTTAGATACGCGTAAGACCCTGCCGGGAATGCGTTTGGCGCAAAAATATGCTGTGCGAGTGGGTGGTGGTGAGAATCAAAGGCTTGCGCTTTATGATGGAATTCTGATCAAAGAGAATCATATTGCTGCTGCCGGTGGTATCGCAGCTTCTTTGGAGTATACGCAACAAGTCTGTCGGCAGCGTAGCGTTGTAAGTGTGCAGGTTGAGGTTGAGAATCTTCAGGAATTGCAGGAAGCATTAGATGCTGGGGCGGTTTCCGTCTTGCTAGATAATTTTGATCTGAAAATGATGCGCGAGGCGGTTGAGCTTAATCAAGGTCGAGCGAAACTTGAGGCCTCCGGTGGTGTTGATGTGCGAACAGTTAGGGCGATAGCCGAAACGGGCGTTGATCGTATTTCCATAGGCGCACTAACAAAAGATATTAAAGCGACCGACTATTCGCTTCGAGTACTTGGTTCAGCTTAGTTTTTAAATTACTTTTTTGAAGCACTTGCGCAAAAGCACTAAACTTTGCTATAGTGCGCCTCCCGCAGAAATGCGGAGTAAGAAAAAAGAGTGGTAAGCCAGTCAATGGCC
>CALKVB010000267.1 GCA_937996605.1 uncultured Oxalobacteraceae bacterium
CATTGTGTCTTGGCACCGAGTGGCTTGGCAGCGATTGCGCTGGTGAGCATGAGCTTTTTGCAAAGCGGTGATGACGTATTAATCCCCGATAACGCCTATGGTCCGAATAAAGAATTGGGAGAATGGCTTAAGCATAGCTTCGACATAAGTGTGCGATATTATGCGCCGATGATTGGTGCTGATATTTCTGAATTGATACAAGCAAACACGAAACTAATTTGGGTTGAGGCGCCAGGCTCGGTGTCTATGGAAGTCCCCGACATTCGTGCAATCTGCGACGCAGCACAAGCCAAAAATGTAGTCGTTGCTTTGGATAACACTTGGTCCGCCGGTATCGCATTAAAGCCCTTCGAACTCGGAGTGCATATTTCCATGCAAGCTTTGACGAAGTATCAAAGTGGCGGATCTGATGTATTGATGGGTGCAGTTATTACCAAAGATACTGAGTTAAATAACCGTATTCTCACCACCCATATGCGACTTGGTTTAGGTGTCGGCATGGATGATGTTTACTTAGTGTTGCGTGGTTTGCAAACTATGAAGTTACGTTTTGATGCGCATGATGTAAGTGCGCGAAAAATAGCGGCATGGCTCAAACAACGACCAGAGATTAGCAAGGTTTTGCATCCTGCATGGGATGACTGCCCAGGACATGATTTTTGGAAGCGTGATTTTACAGGGGCTGGTGGCTTGTTTTCGGTGATCTTTAAAGAAGACATCCCCGAAACAAAAACGGATCATTTTGTAAATAGTTTGGCTTTGTTCAAGATCGGCTTTAGCTGGGGAGGGACGCACAGTTTATGTGTCCCTTATCGCATCGAAAAAATGCGTGAGCAGTGGGATCAAAAAGGTATTCTGGTTAGATTTAATATTGGGCTGGAAGACAGTACCGATTTGATCGCTGACATCGAACAAGCTTTAGTTAAAATGCACGCGATCTAAGTTGCTAAGTTAAGTTGTGAACATGAAAAGGGGTCATAAGTGAGTGTAGTCATTCGAAATGCGGTGCCAACTGATGCAGCAACGATTCATGGATTTATCGTTGAGCTCGCCATCTACGAGAAAGCCGAGCATGAAGTAAAAGCCTCGATCGAAGAAATCGAGCGCAGTATCTTTGCAGAGGATTCTCCGGTGAAGGCCTTCATCTGTCTTAAAGATGATGTGCCGATTGGCTTCGCCGTCTATTTTTACAACTATTCCACTTGGCAGGGACGTAAGGGTATGTATCTCGAAGACCTTTACATATCTCCAAAGTATCGAGGTGTTGGTGCAGGAAGACAGTTGTTACGGCATTTAGCGCAAATCGCCGTGCAAGAAGGCTGTGGACGCTTTGAGTGGAGTGTTCTGGATTGGAATCAACCTGCTATCGATTTTTATCATGCAGTTGGTGCCAAGCCGCAGTCTGAATGGATTAAGTATCGGCTTGCGGGAGATGATTTGACTGCCTTTGCTCAATCGTAGAAGAGGCGGCGATTCAGCTGCTAAAAAGTAAAAAGGCTGCAAAATAATTGCAGCCTTTTGAATTTCACCAAGACCATTAATGCATCATGTGATTGTTTACTTGCTTGCACTCGTTTCAGGAGCTGAAGCAGGTACAGCAGTTGCTGTAGCAGTAGATGCCGCGCTCGCGCTGACTTCTGGTGCAGGGACCGAAGCAGCAGACGCAGGGGCGGCAGTTGCGGATGCCGATTCAGTTACACCATGACTCGCTCCAGCTTCACCCGCCATATCCATTTTGTCGCCAGCTTTAAAAATAAAGAATAATGCAACGGCTGCGAACAATAAAAAACCAATTAAAGCCTTCCACATATTTGACTCCTCTTTTAATTAAAAAACGTTTCCTAAATAATTGAATCAGATGCTTCTTTTAATAAGCTCAGTGTAATAGGAAACAAAAAAGGGATGACATCTTTCGATATCATCCCTTGACTTATCTCACATCATACTGAATTACGCAGCCAACAATTGACGCAAGACGAATGGCAGGATGCCGCCATGCTTGTAGTAATCAACTTCGATTGGTGTATCGATACGCAACAAGACTTTGACTTCTTGTTTGCTGCCATCCGCACGATTGATCACCAAGGTCACTTGTTGCTGTGGCTTGATATCATTTTCGATACCTTTCAAATCGAAAGATTCATTGCCTGTGATGCCCAATGAATCGACACTGTCGCTACCTAAGAATTGCAATGGCAATACGCCCATGCCGACCAAGTTAGAGCGGTGAATACGCTCGAAAGACTTAGCGATAACCGCTTTCACGCCCAACAATTGTGTGCCTTTAGCCGCCCAGTCACGTGAAGAACCAGTACCGTATTCTTCACCACCGAAGATCATGGTTGGAGTGCCTTCAGCAACATATTTCATCGCCGCATCGTAGATGGACATTTGTTCGCCAGTTGGTTGGAACAAGGTTTCGCCACCTTCAACGCGTGAGCCGTCTGGTTTCGCTGGAATCATCAAGTTCTTGATACGGACATTCGCAAACGTACCGCGCATCATGATCTCGTGGTTACCGCGGCGTGAGCCGTAGGAGTTGAAGTCCGCTTTCAATACACCGTTTTCTTTCAACCATTTACCCGCTGGACTGGATTCTTTGATAGAGCCAGCAGGGGAGATGTGGTCAGTAGTTATGGAGTCACCGAATACACCCAAAGCACGTGCGCCTGTGATGCCGGTCGCAGCAGCTTTTGGTTCCATGGTGAAATCTGCAAAGAATGGTGGTTCAGCGATGTAAGTCGAACTTGGCCAGTTGTAGACTTCACCTTCGGCCACGCCTTTAATGTCTTCCCACAATTTACCTGGTGCACCTTTAACGTCTGCATAGTTCTCTTTGAATGTTTTGGAATTCATCGCGAACTTCATCAACTTGTTGATCTCTGCGCTAGTTGGCCAGATATCGCCCAAGAAAATGTCTTTGCCTTTGACGCGACCAACTGGTTCTGTCATCAAATCTTTCGTGACATTGCCTGCGATTGCATACGCAACAACCAATGGTGGCGACGCCAAGAAGTTAGAACGAATGTTAGGATGAATACGTGCTTCGAAGTTACGGTTGCCAGACAAAACAGCAGCAGCGACGATGTCATTTGCCACAATCGCTTCGTTCATCGCTGGTGTCAAATCACCTGCGTTACCGATACAGGTTGTGCAGCCGTATGCAGTGACACCGAAGCCGAGTTTTTCCAAGTAGGGCAAAAGGCCAGCCGCTTCGAGGTATTTAGTGACGACGCGGGAGCCTGGCGCTAATGAAGTTTTGATATGTGCTGGCACTTTCAAACCTGCTTCAACCGCTTTCTTAGCCAACAAACCAGCTGCCAACAATACACTTGGATTTGAAGTATTGGTGCAAGATGTGATGGCGGCGATCAATACATCACCGTTTTTCACTTTCACGCCATCTGCATTCGTGTATGTCGCACCCAAATCTTCTGCTTTTTTATTGAAACCATTTTCAGACGTTGGTTTGCTGAACAAGTCGGCGAAAGTGGATTTTACATTGCCAATTTCAATGCGATCTTGTGGACGTTTTGGACCAGCTAAAGATGGTGCAACGGTAGACAAGTCGAGGCTCAATTCAGTGGTGTAATCGATCTCGCCTTTTTTCGGGATACCGAACATTTTCTGTGCTTTGAAATAGCCTTCGAATGCGTCGATCTCAGCTTTAGTGCGACCTGTACCTCTGAAGTAATCGATAGTTGCTTCGTCCACGGGGAAGAA
>CALKVB010000268.1 GCA_937996605.1 uncultured Oxalobacteraceae bacterium
TATAGCTGCACCAAATGCACAAATAATATAATTTGAAGATTTATACATGCATTTAAATTGTTTTCGATCGGGATAAAAAATAATTAGTTGACCTAAAACTTAGCTAAACATACTTTAAGAATGTTATAGCTAAAATTTTTTTTCAAGAAAATCTTTAAAAGAATTTTCATTTTGTTTTCATTTTGTTTTCCTTACACCATCCTTAAAGACGATCATGAACGATATCGCCGACGATAAAGACCAGAGCCTCCGTGAAGACATCCGCCGCCTTGGGCGCATTTTGGGTGACACGGTACGCAATCAACATGGAGATGTAGTCTTCTCTTTGATTGAAACGGTGCGTCAAAATTCGATTCGTTTCCGTCGCGATGCTGATCACGCGGCTCGACAAGCGCTGGAAAATACACTGGATACTTTGACCAATGATCAAACCACGCATTTGATTCGTGCTTTCAGCTATTTTTCACACTTGGTCAATTTGGCGGAAGATCAGCATCATATTCGTCGTACCCGTGCTCACTTGATCGCAGGTTCCTCCCCACGTCGTGGTAGCTTGGCACATACAATCGAGACCTTATTTGCTGGCGACAATGCAGCACAGAATTTGGAAAGTTTTTTTGAGACGGCACAAGTTACGCCAGTGTTGACGGCGCATCCAACCGAAGTGCAGCGTAAGAGTATTTTGAATTGCCAAATGGTGATTACACGTTTGCTCGACGAACGTGATCGTATGCAATTGACGCCAGAAGAATCTCGTGCCAATGATGATGCCTTGCAACGAGCCGTGTTAACCTTGTGGCAAACACGTATGCTTCGTATGTCGAAATTGTCGGTACTCGATGAAGTGGAAAATGGTTTGAGTTTTTATGACTACACGTTCTTGCGTGAGTTGCCGCACTTGTATGCAGGTTTGGAAGATTTGTTGGCGAGCAAAGATCAACGTTTCGAGAAAGTCGAGTTGCCGAGCTTTATGCGTCTCGGTAGCTGGATTGGTGGTGACCGTGACGGTAATCCATTCGTCACAGCAACTGTCCTAGAGAAGACTTTGGTCATGCAATCGACACGTGCGTTTAAGTTTTACCTAGAAGAATTGCATACGCTAGGATCGCAATTGTCGATGGCGACTTTGTTAGTCAAGGTATCGCCTGAATTAGTGGCCTTAGCTGAGCGTTCTCCCGATCATTCTCCGCATCGTGCCGACGAACCCTATCGTTTGGCAGTGAGCGGTGTGTATGCCCGTTTGGCGACCACCTTCAAAAATTTGTTAGGACTCGATCCTGTTATTCCACCGTGCGGTGTAGCCCAAGCTTACGAAAGTGCTGAGCAGCTTGTTGCAGATTTAGATGTGATTCATCAATCACTCTCCGATAATGGGTCGCTCGGCATTACCCGCGGTCGTTTGCGTCATCTGCGTCGCGCTGTGCGCGTGTTTGGCTTCTATTTGGCGCCTATCGATTTGCGTCAAAACTCCGATGTGCATGAACGTGTAGTCGCGGAGTTGCTGCGCGCGGCGAATCCTGAGCTTGATTATTTAAGCTTGAATGAAGACCAACGTATTGAGGTGTTGATCGCTGAGATTAGTTCTGCTCGCCCATTAGCCTCACCTTATCTGCAGTACTCTGAAGTGACACAATCAGAACTGGCGATTTATCGTGCTGCCTGCACAGCGCAGCATCGCTACGGTAAAGGTGCTGTTCCTAATTGCATTATTTCGAAGACCGATGGTGTCTCCGATATGTTGGAGTTGGCATTGTTATTGAAAGAGTCAGGTCTTTTACATCCGGCAGAAGGTCGTCTCGACGTTAATATTATTCCTTTGTTTGAAACCATAGGCGATTTGCAAAATAGCGCGCCGGCAATGGATCGTCTGTTGGGAATTCCTGCTTACGCTCGATTGCTAGCCAGCCGCAATAACGCCCAAGAAGTGATGCTGGGTTATTCCGATAGTAACAAAGATGGTGGCTTCTTAACTTCTGGTTGGGAACTCTATAAAGCGGAAATCGATTTGGTTGAAATCTTCGCTAAGCATCAAGTGCGTTTGCGTTTGTTTCATGGTCGCGGTGGTTCTGTCGGGCGCGGTGGTGGCCCGAGCTATCAAGCGATCTTGGCGCAGCCAGCGGGTGCAGTACAAGGTCAAATTCGTTTGACCGAGCAGGGTGAAGTCATCACCGCAAAATATGCGAATCCGGAAGTGGGACGCCGCAATTTGGAGGTGTTGGCTGCTGCAACGATGGAAGCAAGTTTATTGGCACACACTGAATTGGCACCTAGGCCAGAATTTTTGAAAGCAATGGAAGAGCTCTCAAATAATGCCTTCCGCGCCTATCGCAATATGGTTTATGAGACTGAAGGTTTTGAACAGTATTTCTGGGAATCGACCGTGATTTCCGAGATCGCTGGTTTGAACATTGGCAGCCGTCCTGCATCGCGTAAAAAGTCGACAGCGATTGAAGACTTGCGTGCGATTCCATGGGTATTCAGTTGGTCTCAATGTCGTTTGATGTTGCCTGGATGGTTTGGTTTCGGCAGCGCGGTTCAGCAATACTTGCAAGCACATCCCGCTGATGGTTTGACGACACTACGTGCGATGTTCAAAGATTGGTCATTCTTTTCAACCGTGTTATCGAATATGGAAATGGTGTTGGCCAAGAGTGACATCGGCATCGCGAGTCGATATGCACAGTTGGTGAAAGATGATTCTCTGCGTAACCGTATCTACCCTCGCTTGGAAGCGGAGCATGCCTTGACGATTGATGTCTTGAAACAAATTTCTGGACGTGATGATTTGTTATCTGATAATCCTTTACTGAAACGATCTATCGTTAACCGTTTCCCCTATTTGTCACCACTGAATCACGTGCAAGTCGAGCTCTTGAAACGCTATCGTCAAGGTGATGAAGACGAACGAGTACGTCGAGGGATACATCTGTCAATCAACGGTATTGCTGCTGGTTTAAGGAATAGTGGTTGATCCTGATGTGATGGCAGAGATGATCTTGAGCCACGTCATTTTTTAAGATGTGGACAGGTAAGCAAAATGGATGTTTGCACGACCAGAGGAGAGTATTTGGATATACTCTCCTTTATTTTTTGAGCAAGCTTATGGATACGCCGAGTTTGGGAATTGTAGGTTGGTCTGGTAGTGGCAAAACAACGCTACTGGAGAAAATGATAGCGCTGCTTGGACGTCAACAAATTCGTGTGAACGTGATCAAGCATAGCCATCACGATGTTAGTCTCGAACCAGAACACAAAGACACTGCTCGGTTCCGTCGAGCTGGCGCGCAAGAAGTCTTGCTTGCTTCGCCATATCGCCTTGCAATCATGAGAGAACTGCGGGAGCAAGAAGAGCCGGAGTTAGCCCAACTGCTGCAGATGTTAGCGCCCGCAGACGTAAATCTGATTGAGGGCTATAAGTGGGCTGAAATCCCGAAAATTGAAGTGTGGCGGCCAGCAATCGGTAAGCCAGCTCTATATTCTGAAGACCAATGGATTAAAGCAGTCGCATCCGATCAGGAACGGCCTGCAGGCATTCGATCGGATCTGATCTGGTTGGACTTAAACAAGGCCGAGGAAGTGGTGCAATTTCTGGGGGAGTTTATTGGCATAAAGCTTGTTATCCAATAAAACCTAAAAAATTTGCGAATAGGCCTAAAGTTCTTAAGCAAAGCGTCCGTTATCATAAATGTAGATAAGGAGAAGTGTCATGGACGTTACCGGAATTGCCAGAGCAGCAACTACATTAGCTGATGTAGGTGTGAGCCAGCAGGTCAGCATTGCGGTGTTGAAAAAAGCGCAGGATATTAGCGAAGAGAGTGCGACGGCATTGATCGAAGCGATTCCTAATTCGAACGCTAGTGTGCCCAATCTCCCACCGAACCTTGGCCGAAATATTAATACGACGGCTTGACCTAAACTGGAATTCACCTAAAACAGCACTCGAAAGAGTGCTGTTTTTTTATTGGTGCTTGCTTGAAAATTAAGCTTACCTAATGAAATTGCGTATTTTTGAGTCAAATCAATGAACTATTGTGAAATCTTCAGCAAAAAATGCTGCAATGCGAGATAATCTGGACCAAATATGAAATATTGCCTTGTGGAATTTTTCTGAGCCCGTAATAATTTCTTAATAATTTTATTCATTCCTCTGAGGATTTGCTATGACAACGCCAACATGGAGCTGGTCTGAACGTCTGAGTTTGAAGCATCAATTAATGGATGCGACGCATCAAGAATTTGTTGCCTTATGCGCTGCACTGGCGCAAAGCGAGGAGCAATCGCCATTCATCGAGCGTCTTGATGCTTTGATCGAGCATTCGATTGAGCATTTTGAGCAAGAGAATCGTTGGATGCGTGATGCAGGCTTTCCACCAGCTGCTTGCCATCAAGGTGAACATGACGCTGTCCTGCAAGTAATGCAAGAGGTGCGGCGTCGTTTTGCGGAAGGTGAACGTGATTTAGGTGAGCGTTTGGCTGAAGAGTTACCATTGTGGTTCGAGCATCATGTCGATACGATGGATAATATGTTGGCACAGTACTTAATTAGCAATGAAATCGCAGTGGAAGCTGCATAAACTGGACGAGTCCTAGTAAAAAGCACCCAAGTCGGTAATGCCGTTCAGTTAAGCTAAATTAGTTATGGAGTCATCCCTGCGAAGGCAGGGATCCAGTGTCTTTAGGCTTTTACGCTGCTAGGTTGCGGCCTTCGCGGGAGCGACAATCTTCGAGTTCATACGCTTAACTGAACGGCATTAACCCAAGTCGGTGCTTTTTTAGTGTTTGTAAAGCTAAAATTTAGGCAACAACCTTGACTCGAATATCCCCAAGCTCAACAACTTGACCTGGGCGAATCTTTGCAGTTTTACGTAGTTCTTGTTGCCCATCGACGCTCACTTGGCCGCTGGCAACGATGACTTTACCCGCACCACCGCTATCGCATACACCGATAAGTTTCAAAAGTTGATTAAGTTCGACGAACTCGCCTTCGACCGTAAATGTAATGTCTTGCATGATCTCCCCGTTAAAAGGTCATTCTAAAAATGCGAGGATACACCATTTTAAATGCTTTACTAGTTTATTAAATCTGTGCAGAATCCAATTGCAGATAATTTTCGTATAAAGATCTGTAAGGACTTTTTAGATACTACGACTACTCGTTGTAGTCTCGTGTTTGTATCTAGATGACTTACTTTAGATACGTTTGATTTTTTATTTGGAGAACAGAAATGAGTAATAAAGCATTGATCGCTGTTGCATTAGCAAGCTTGGTAAGTTCATCTGCGGTGATGGCT
>CALKVB010000269.1 GCA_937996605.1 uncultured Oxalobacteraceae bacterium
CTTCGCCAAAGCCAATGCGTGGAGCGCCGTCTTTTTGCGCCCAACCACGCATGATGATACTGTCGCCGTCTTCGATGAAAACACGTTGTTCACCATTGCTGAAAACGATAGGTTTTTTGCCGCCTTCGGTCAATTCTAATAAGGAACCGGCTTCTTCTGGCAAGGGGCCTGATTGCGTGCCGGAACCGAGAAAATCGCCAGCTTGTAAATTACAACCATTGACCGTGTGATGCGTCACCATTTGAGACACTGTCCAATAGGAATGACTAAAGTTCGACAAAGAAAGGCGCTGTGCTGGCACACCGTCTTGACGCATTTTCTCAGTTTGCAATAAGACTTCGAGTTGAATATCGAAGGCACCGCTGGTACGCAAATCGGCATGCTCTAAATATGGCAATGGCTGCGGATCTGCGGCATCACGTTGCCAGGCCTTACGATACGGAGCCAAGGCTTCGATTGTGACTACCCAAGGTGAAATCGTTGAGGCAAAATTCTTCGCGAGGAAAGGGCCAAGCGGTTGATATTCCCAGCCTTGAACGTCACGTGCAGACCAGTCATTCAACAGACAGAGGCCGAACACATGTTGCTCTGCTTGATCGATACTGATGGCATCGCCTAAGGCATTGCCTTGGCCGATGAAGACACCGACTTCACATTCATAGTCCATACGTTTTGCAGGACCAAAGGATGGGCTGGTCGCATTCGGTGGCATGGTTTGGCCAATTGGACGACGGAATTGTTGACCAGATACGCCTATCGAGGAAGAACGACCGTGGTAACCAATCGGCACCCATTTGTAATTCGGTAGTAAAGGATTATCAGGACGGAATAATTTGCCGACAGAAGTCGCGTGATGAATCGATGTATAAAAGTCAGTGTAGTCACCGATTTGTGCTGGCAAGGCGTACTCTGCCTCGCTTTGTGCGACTAAAGCACCGACCAATTTTTCTTGCGCACTCGCGCCTTCACGTAAGGCCTTGGATAAAGCCAAACGCACTTGTGATGACACTCCATTACCCAAGCCCATTAAGGCATTCAAATTAGAAGCATTCAAAGCATTGGCTAATGCGGAGTTGGTGACTTCAGCAAAGACGCCAGCTTGTTGGGCTAAATGGATATCGAGAATTTGATCTCCAATCGCCACGCCAATGCGGAAATGTTCATGACTACCTGCGCGGCGAAACACGGCGAACGGCAAGTTTTGAATCGGGAAATCCGTGTCGCTCGTGTTGGCAGAGGTCACCCAGCTACGTAATGCTGGGTTGTGAGTTTCATTAAGTTGTACTGACATAAGATGCTTTCAGATTCGTAAAATTACGCATGATTCGGATTAAAATTTTTCTTGATACCTTGCCAGCATTGGAAATAATCTGGCTGCAATTGTGGCGAGTTCATCGCTGCCCGCGTTGGCTTAATGATGGTATTGGTTTCGATCATGAATGCCATCGTATTGTCGACTTTTTGTGGCACGCTAGTGTCGATATTGCTAGCTTTATCGAAAGTTGGCGCATCTGGGCCATGACCACTCATGCAGTTGTGTAAGCTGGCGCCACCTGGACGGAAGCCTGCTGATTTCGCATCATACTGACCGTGAATCAAGCCCATGAATTCACTCGCAATATTACGATGGAACCAAGGTGGGCGGAAAGTGTTTTCAGCTGCTAACCAACGTGGTGGAAAGATCACGAAGTCGATGGTGTCGACACCCGGAGTGTTGCTCGGTGATTGCAAGACCAAGAAGATCGATGGATCAGGATGGTCGTAGCTAATCGAACCGATGGTATTGTAATGACGCAAATCATATTTGTAGGGGGCCATATTGCCGTGCCAAGCGACGACATCGAGTGGCGAGTGGCCAATCTTTGCGCTCCATAAATTGCCGCTGAATTTGGCAACTAATTGGAAGTCACCTTCACGATCTTCATACCATGCAGTGGGTGTGAGGAAGTCGCGCGGATTTGCCAAACCATTTGAGCCAATCACGCCAAGGTCGGGCAATTTCAGCATCACGCCAAAATTTTCACAGACGTAGCCACGTGCTTCACCATCAGGGAGTTCAACTTGGAAACGAATGCCGCGTGGAATAACGGCAATTTCTTGTGGTTCGATATCGATTAAGCCCAATTCGGT
Organism: uncultured Oxalobacteraceae bacterium; assembly: GCA_937996605.1. Classification (GTDB taxonomy): domain Bacteria; phylum Pseudomonadota; class Gammaproteobacteria; order Burkholderiales; family Burkholderiaceae_D; genus Undibacterium. Next base: position 2,131 of record CALKVB010000269.1, read on the forward strand.
TTTGATATGCAGTCGACCTTGTTGCGGAATAATCAGCAGCTCTGCATCGGCATCGTAGAAGAACTTGTCGCTCATATTACGGTTGGCTGCGTACAAATGAATCGCACAACCGGTTTGTGCATCGGCTGAGCCATTGCCAGCCATCGTCATCCACCCTTCGATGAAATCAGTCGGCGTGCTTGGCATCGGTTGTGGATCCCAGCGCAATTGATTTGGTGTGCTAGGTACTTGGCTGAAATCATTGGTCATTTGACCATTGTCGATTTGCACGAAAGGCTGATGCATGGCCGCAGGGCGTATGCGATAAGTCCAAGAGCGGCGGTTCGCATGGCGTGGCGCTGTGAAGGCGGTGCCAGAAATTTGTTCGGCATACAAACCGTAGGCGCATTTTTGCGGCGAATTTTGGTTTTGCGGTAAGGCGCCCGGCAAAGCCTCGGTCGCGAATTCATTGGCAAAGCCTGTCATGTAGTTCTTGTTCATCATCATTTCCAAACGAAAGGAGAAAACGGTCAAGGTAAAAAGGGAAGTGCTGCGTGCATGTTGTTCGCTTGTAGGCGGTATTAAGCATCTACGTTTAGTCGCTGAGAACGCATGCATTGCAGAATGAGACGCTAATGTAGTGCAAAGCCCCCTTTTTTGCGATATAAATACTAAAATGTAGATCATTCACAAAATCAATAGTGGGGTGGAGTTTGATCGAAGCTAAAGACATAGACTTAAATTTGTTGGTTGTATTTCAAGAAGTGTTTCAAGAACGACAAATTTCCAGTGTGGCGCGTAAATTAAACCTGTCGCAGCCTGCTGTCAGCAATGCCCTGGCGCGACTGCGCAAAACCCTTAACGATGAACTGTTTGTGCGCACCTCCTTAGGTATGCAGCCAACACCTTTGGCGCAACAATTGGCCGACCCGATTGCCGCAGCGCTGGCGAATGTCACGAAAGCGTTGAATCAACAGGAGCGATTCGATAGCCCTAATAGTCAACGCCGATTCACTATCGCCATGACCGACGTCGGCGAAATGTATTTCATGCCAGTGCTGATCGAACAGTGCAGGCAGCTTGCC
>CALKVB010000270.1 GCA_937996605.1 uncultured Oxalobacteraceae bacterium
GCACTAATTTGCGCAATTTCATCCAGACTTAATTCATTAAATTGTTGAAGCACTAAGGCTTCTTTTTGCACGCTAGGTAGCTCGTTGATGGCGTCATGTAAGGCTTCCAGCCGCTGCTTATTGATGAGCTGTTGTTCAGGGTTGTGATTCGCGTCAACATGTAAACTATGTTGAAAGCTTGTTTGATTTGAAGCGCTTGGTTCAGGGTAATCTTCAAATATCGAGTCATCACCCTCGTTCTCAGCTAAGTCACTGGCGAGCACGATTTGATGTTGGCGCATCAAATCAATCAAACGATTGCGTGCGATTTGGTACAAATATGTTTTGAAACTAGCACTGACTTGGTATTGTGAGCGTGCATTATGAAGTGCGGTCCAGCTATCTTGCATTATTTCGTCAACCCACTCAGCACGCGGCGAACGCCACGCAATAAAGCGATACAAGGGCCTGCTGTGTCGCTGATAGAGTTCTTTGAAGGCCGCAAAATCACCGTCACAATAGCGTAGCATCAAGTCTTCATCGCTGAGGATGAGGCCATGTTTCAAATGAACGGTATCAGGGAAATTCATGCGGCGCAGTGTAGCCGAGTTCAAATTGAGTGACAATCATTAATGATTTGTTTGATTCGATTGATATCTTAAACCACTTAATAAGTATTAAATTTAATATTTGACGAATATAAAGGACTGCGGCATTCTAGATGCAATTTTTGTATTTCCTTATTTGTTTTCTCATATTCGCATTTTCATTTAATTAAGAGAGAAATATATGCCAGTCTATCGCTCAAGGACAACCACACACGGACGCAACATGGCCGGTGCCCGTGCGCTTTGGCGCGCCACTGGTATGAAAGATGGTGATTTCGATAAGCCAATTATCGCTGTCGTCAATTCCTTCACTCAATTTGTTCCTGGCCATGTGCATCTCAAAGATTTAGGACAAATGGTGGCGCGAGAAATCGAAGCTGCTGGCGGTGTAGCAAAAGAATTCAATACGATCGCAGTCGATGATGGTATCGCCATGGGACACGGTGGCATGCTGTATTCTTTGCCTTCGCGCGAATTGATCGCGGATTCAGTTGAATACATGGTCAATGCACACTGCGCTGATGCCATGGTGTGCATTTCGAACTGCGACAAAATCACGCCCGGTATGTTAATGGCGGCAATGCGGTTGAATATTCCCGTAGTGTTTGTTTCGGGTGGCCCAATGGAGGCGGGTAAAGTCTTAGAGACTTTGCATCCGAAAGATAATGGCGTGCAAAAAATCATGAAGATCGATTTGGTCGATGCCATGATTAAAGCAGGTGATAGCAAAGTGAGTGATGAGGAGATCGGTCGCATCGAGCGTTCTGCTTGCCCAACCTGTGGTTCTTGCTCTGGTATGTTCACCGCAAATTCTATGAATTGTTTAACCGAAGCATTGGGACTCTCATTGCCAGGGAATGGCACTATCTTGGCGACCCATGCAGACCGTAAAGAATTGTTTTTACGTGCGGGACGTTTAATTGTCGATCTCGCGAAGCGCCATTACGAGCAAGATGATTACACGGTTTTGCCACGATCCATCGCCAATAAAGCGACCTTTGAAAACGCGATGGCGCTCGATGTTTCCATGGGCGGCTCGACCAACACGGTTTTACATTTGTTGGCTGCGGCGAATGAAGCGGGTGTTGATTTTACGATGGCCGATATTGATCGCATTTCGCGTAAAGTGCCTTGCTTATGCAAAGTGGCGCCAATGACGGATAAATACCATATCGAAGACGTTCATCGTGCGGGCGGCATTATCGCTATTCTCGGAGAGCTAGCTCGCGCTGGTTTGTTCGATACCTCAAGACCTACGATTCATGCCCCCAGTTTTGCCGAGGCGATCGCGAAGAACGATATTGCCGTCAGCGATGATCCGGCCGTCAAGCGATTGTTCTTAGCTGCACCTGGTGGCGTACCGACGCAGGTGGCTTTCTCCCAAAGCAAACGCTTTGATAGCCTAGATAGCGATCGCACTGCTGGCTGCATTCGAGATTACGAACATGCCTATTCTAAAGATGGCGGCCTCGCTGTGTTGTACGGCAATCTCGCAGAAAAAGGTTGCATCGTGAAGACTGCTGGTGTGGATGAAAGTATTCTCACTTTCTCTGGCAAAGCGCGCGTGTTTGAGAGCCAAGATGCGGCAGTGGAAGCGATATTGGGTGACACGGTGCATGCGGGTGACGTCGTCATCATTCGCTATGAGGGACCTAAAGGCGGTCCAGGGATGCAAGAGATGCTGTATCCAACCTCATACATCAAATCGAAAGGTCTGGGTAAGGCTTGCGCACTGTTTACGGATGGGCGATTTTCAGGTGGATCATCTGGGTTGGTGATTGGCCATGCATCACCTGAAGCGGCGGAGGGTGGCGCAATTGGCTTGGTTGAAGAAGGTGATCGTATTTTGATTGATATTCCAAATCGCTGTATTCGTCTCGATATCAGCGATGAAGCTCTGGCAGCACGTCGTGCAGCAATGGAGGCCAAAGGTGCTCAAGCGTGGCAACCAGTGAATCGCGATCGTTATGTATCGCAAGCCTTGCAAGCGTATGCTGCGTTAGCGACATCGGCTGACCGTGGTGCAGTACGCGATATCAGTCAATTGCGCCGATAGAGACGATTTCAAGCCAATAGTCGAATCAAGGTGTATCGATCAAAGCAAAGGGCACGCACAGTGCCCTTTTTTATGGTTTAGCCATTAAAGCCAAGGAGATTCATAAAAAATCCTGTAAGTTCTCGCATATAGCGGCCTATAGGCAAAATATCGACGCCAGCAAGATTTTCGATTAATAAAATACCGACTAACACTAACATGCCTAAGCTATACAAGCGGTTGGCGAGAGCGGGTGAAATTTTGTTGAAAAATGTAGTGTAAAGGTGAGAGCCATCCAGCGGCGGGAGTGGAATCATATTAAAAATCGCCAAGCCAAAATTTAAGATTGCCCACAGCACGAGGGTATCTAGTGTGAGAAATACTGAGCCGTTGGGGTCAGATGGACCCATACTCAATAAGACCCTGGCACAAATTAAGAATACGATAGCAAGTAGCAGATTAGAAAGCGGGCCTGCGATGGAAATCAAAATTTCATCGCGATGTTTGTGTTTGAGATTGTTCGGATTAAACTGCACTGGCTTAGCCCAGCCGAATCCCAGAATCAAAATTAATAGCGTACCAAATGGATCAAGGTGCTTGAGCGGATTTAAGGTGAGGCGTCCTTGGTCTTTCGCTGTGGTATCGCCCAATTTATACGCAGTGTAGGCATGTGCCCACTCATGCACGGTGAGTCCGATAATGACAGCCGGGAAAATACGTAACATCCACTCTACATCGAAGTTCATAAATAGCCTGTTGGGGTATGATAAGTTTGCGTTATTCGATGGAATGACGATCTACATCGAGTTTTAATGGGAATGAATTCGCATAGGATGAAGATGGTGACGAAATCCATAATTAACAGTGTATTAGCAGTATTAATTCAGAATTCATTGCCAGTCTGTGTTTTCAAAACACCTTTACATCATCCTCGATATGAAACTACCTAATATTTTATCAAGTGACGACGCTCGCTTGCGGTTAATCGCCAGCCCCATTGAGAATGTTTTGGATCCAGTGTTTCAAGAACAAAGTCGGATCCTCAAAACCTGCCTTGATACTTTCCGCCAACAACACGGCTTCGGTCGCGGTATCGCGGCCCCACAGATCGGTATCAGCAAGCGATTTATCGCCTTGAACTTGGGGCAGGGCAGTTTTACATTGATCAATCCAGAAATCATCTGGTGTAGCCAAACAAGCTTCACGATGTGGGATGATTGTATGTGTTTCCCTGATACTTTTGTGAAGGTACGGCGATTTGATTCGATTTCGCTACGATACATCGATGAGTCTGGCAAAACCATAGAATGGCCTCAGTTAGATCGGCCGATTTCAGAGCTTTTGCAGCATGAATTGGATCACTTGGATGGTGTGCTAGCGCTAGATTTGGCTGTGGATAGCCATTCAAGAGTATCGCGCCAAGAATTTCAGGCTAACCCCGCAAAGTACCAAGATCAGGTTGACTATGTGATCCCATCCCCTTCGGTTGGATGATCGATAATTTAAAAAAAAACAATAAAACCAAAGACTTTAGTGAGCTCGCTCAAGTCCGGTTTCCGCTGAGTTTCACTGACTCGTTTATACTCTTACTTTTTTGGGGATTGATGTCATTTCATTTTTACCATCAATCCAAGCAGGTGCATCGCCTTCCCTCACCGGAAAGGCAGACCGTGAGAATACTATGTCGATTGTAGATTTGCCTTTGAACGCTGAAGAACAGGCATTGGAATTTGTAGATAGTTGTGACTTGCCCACGACGTGGGCGAAGTTTCGCATGCATGGCTTCGTCGAGCCTGCAACTGGGAAAGAGCATATTGCCTTGACTTTGGGCGATGTGAGCGATGGTAATCCTGTTTTGGCGCGTATTCACTCTGAATGTTTGACCGGCGACGCCTTGTTTAGCCAGCGTTGTGATTGCGGCCCGCAACTGGAAGCAGCAATGCAAAAGATTGCGGCCGAAGGTCGTGGTGTGATCTTATATTTGCGTCAGGAAGGTCGAGGTATCGGTTTGCTCGCAAAAATTCGTGCCTACCATTTACAAGATGATGGCGCCGATACCGTTGAGGCCAATCAAAAACTTGGTTTCGCTGCAGATTTACGCAATTACAGTTTATGTGACCCTATGCTTAAACATTTGGGAATCGCTAGTGTCAAATTGATGACCAACAATCCTCGTAAAATTTCAGCACTACAAAATATGCAAGTAAAAGTCGAAGAGCATGTTCCTTTGATTATCGCGCGTAACCAGTTTAACCAACGCTATTTAGAGACCAAGGCCGCTAAGCTTGGTCATATGTTAGCACCTGATCTCTAAGATATCGTTGCTGTATTAGCGATGAAGGAAGTTCGGATCCCAGATGGGATCTGGTTCTTTGGCGACGACAAAGCGACTATTTTCGTACTGAATTGCCATGACTTCGTTAGCCACAGCCTTGGGTAAACCGCGGCGTTTGGTAGGGCGATTTTGGATAAATAGAGATTCCAAATAATTCTTCAAATAACCCGGATCACCTGCAAACAGGCAAATTTTTTGCCAAATATGTGGGTACTGGGTTTTGATCAATTTTTCTGGCGTGATTCTTTCAATAGCCGCTAGAGAGAGCGCATTTGGATTGCCATGCTCGACCTTGGTGAAAACCTTTCCACTGGTGACATCTTCGTCTGGAAAAAGCTTGCCTATGGTATGCAGGCTACTTTCTGCTTTGGGGGAATTGAGATCGGAAAAAGGCGCTAAGGTTCGTAAGACTTGTTCATAAGTCGGTAGGGCAGAGCGTTTCCAGCGTATGTTCTTAATACCAGCACTTTTGAGTAAATGGCGTGTTGGAAAATCTTCTTCTTCGACAGCTTCATCACCTTCAAGAATGATGACGCACAAAAGCTCTAAGTTTTTATCAAAAATACCGAAATCAACATGGCGAGATTGCAATTTCTGCCGCATGATTTGCCGTTTCTTTTCGTTACTGATGTGTGGTTCTAGAATGGCGGCGACCTGAACTTTGGGGAAAATACTGCAATTCGGGAGAGCCTTGATCAAGCGTTTAAAAAACACTTCTTCCTCAGCCGCAAAAAACTTGCGCTTCTCAAAATCCGGTTCGGATTTGGAATCTTTGTCTAGAAAATGAGAAAACATGTGGCCTCCTTTCTTCACACACGACGATTTTCAAACTGATAAGAAACCAGTTTTCATCATCAACGGCAGCACTATACGTGTCAGTCGACAAAATGCAACGGAGCTTGAGTCTTTCTTCGTCGAGTGGTTGCGCTCGTCAGATGAACGGTGGCTTACTCAATCAATCACGATCGAGTGTTCTGATTAAGCAAAATTCACTTCGTTGAAAGTTTGCTTCACCTTAAGCCACACGCCGCTTCTAAGTCTTTCAGAGAAACAAAAAAAGATCGAACTATTATATGTTGATTCCAAACAAGAGGTATTAAAAGTCTAAAACTTTTAGCTTGGAAAATACAGATTTACTAAATTTAATATTGTCCCATATAGTCTTTCTTACCGAGTTCGACCCCATGGTGACGCAAGATGGCATAAGTTGTTGTCATATGAAAGAAAAATTGCGGCAAACCATAGGCAAAAAGATAATTCTCGCCACGCATTTTTTTCTCTTTAGGAGTCCCAGGGCGAAGAATAATCTCGAGATTTTCGCTGTTCTGAAATTGCATCTGCTCCAAACTGGCGAGAAACGATAAGGTTTTGTCCAAGCGCACTTGTAAGTCGTCGAAACTTGTTTCGGTATCTGCAAATTCTAGGAGTTCAACCCCTGCCAAACGACCAGCAACGCCTTTCGCGAAATCTGTCGCAATTTGTACTTGGCGAATCAAGGGAAACATATCGGGTGCTAAGCGCGCCTGCAGGAATACTTGTTCGTCTATTTTCTTTTCTGCGGCATGCGCCTGCGTTTTTTGCAGTATGGTTTTGAGGCTGCCCAGCATTTGTTGGAAGACAGGTATTGAGGCGCGATACATAGATGAAGTCATGATGATGAGTCTCTGAGAGTTTGGAGTTTCGAGTTGTAAAACAAAACGCCCAAAGCATACAGCAAGTGTGCTTCGGGCGTTTTGTTTGCTCAATTCTGCATTGAATCGAGCGCAAGCTATCTATGTTGCTAGATTAGGCGAAAGCCGGCAATTGGTAGCCTTGAATATCGGCTGCTTTGACTAAGTCAGCGAGATAAGCATGCGTTGCTTTACGACCTTCCATATCGGTCAAATACGCTTGCAGACGTTCTTTGACTTCGTCGAAACTGACTAAGTCGCCACCTTTACGGTCCGTGACTTGGATGATGTGGTATCCGAATTGTGTTTCAATCAGTTCAGGTGTGATTTGGCCTGGTTCTGTGCTGAAAACTGCTTGTTCAAATTCGGGCACCATTTGACCGCGACCGAACTGACCTAAGGCACCACCTTCTTTACCCGATGGGCAAGCAGAATGTTCACGTGCCATCGCTGCAAAAGCGGCTGGATTTTTTTGCAGATCGGCCAAAATGCCTTCTGCTTTGGCTTTGACCAAGCTTGCGCCTAAGCCTTCACCAGGGGTGAACAAGATATGGCTCGCAGCAGCCATTTCACCTTGCATGAAACTAGCGCTGTTTTCCTCGTAAAAGCTACGGCAGCCCGCTTCATCGACTTCGTTAAAAGTCACCTCTTGTTGCAACAGTGTGCCGATGGTTTCTTCTTCGCTTCCTGCAGAAACACCAACTTTGGCCGCTTGATCTAACATCAATTTACGCAAGATCAGTTCTTGAATAGCGCTATCGCGCAAGTGTTCGCCTTCTGGATGGCCAGCAGCGCGGGCGCGGTTCATTTCAGCGGCAATCGTTGCTTCGTTAATTTCTGTGCCGTTAACGCTAATCGTCATGATGTTCCTAACAAGAGGTAAAGTGAAAAATGAAAGGCTATCGATCAACTAAGTGACGTAGCCAGTATTGAAAAATTCAGGAAATTACACCGAGAATTCTAGACAAAGCGTAATTATGACCAAATTGGCTGAATTCAAGCACATTTTTCGACAAATTACGCAAAAAACAGGTTTTTGGGCTGAATTATGGAAATAAATGGAAAAAATTAAATGTTTAGCTTTAATTCGCAGTTGAAATGCTCAGTTTTGCTTGTAACTCCACAATTTGTTGTTTGAGTGCGATGTTTTCAGCACGTAATCGTTCTAATTCCGACATGTCAGCCTGCAAACTCGATGTGGCGTTGAGGCTGGTATTGTTGAAGCTTGCGCTAGTGTCCGCTTGAACAGTTTGCTCTGCATGATTTTCTTTTGGCACACGTGGAGTCCGGCTTTCGCGTAGTTGTCGAGCCGCTTGTTGCAGTTCTTTTTTGCCGCCAGCGACAGCCGCGACTTGTTGTTCGCTTGGAAGTGTAGCGATAGTTGCAGCGGTATTGATGGAGATCGTACCAGCGCGTACAGCGTCCACTAGTTCTGGCGTTGCCGCTTTGCGGATCTTTTCAATCTGGGCGACAGCTGGCTTGCTCAAACCTGCCACTTTGGCGATTTCATCACGCGTTTCCACAGAGACGGGATCAGGTTCTTTAACAGCGAGTTCTGCCTCTGCCACTTTTTCTTGTTTGCTTTGCTGTTTGCGTCGTTCAGTGATGATCTCTTTTTTACGTAAGGCCAAGACCCCGCGTTGGAAATTGGAAACGCTGCGTCGTGCTAAGTGGTTATCGATCATCCATAGCATGACATCTTCGATGCTGCCAAACTGATCGTTTTGTTTGGTTTGAAATGGAATGCCATGTTTCTGGCAAATTGTATAGCGGTTGTGTCCATCAATCAGCGTCTCACCCCACAGCACTAGGGCGTCGCGGCAGCCTTCTTTCAGTAAGCTGCGTTCGAGCGCGAGAAATTCTTGTGTGGTGAGTGGGTCGATATAGTCGCGTAATTGGGGATTGATAATGATATTCATATTGCTCATATTGCAGGAAGTACAGGGCTCGTGCTTACAGCTAAAAGCAGTCTGTCAGCGCGAAGAAAATTTAAAAGTACAGCACTTTACAGCATTCCCTTGAGTCGTTCATGGCCAGATCGACTTACTGGCAATGTTGCGCCACAGAGCATCGCAGCTTGATAGCTGTCTTTGCTAGCGCGTTCCAGGCATTTGAGTGCAGGAAGGCGGATGATGACTGAGCGATGGATACGTACGAAATGTTCGAGCGGGAGTTGCTTTTCCAAGTCCGACAAACTTTGGGTTTTCATGAGAGACTTGCCCGCATAATGAATTTGTACGTAGTCGTCTTGTGCTTCGATATAGTCAATTTGCTCAAACGGTATGATGAAAGTTTGCCCGCGATCTCGCACAATTAGCCTTTGGCTCTGTTGGCTTTGTTGTGTGATTAACGAGGAGACGCGCTCATCGGCCAGCGCTAGGAGTTTGCGTGCTTTTGCTAGAGCTTCATCGAAGCGTTGTTGTGAATATGGCTTAAGTAGGTAGTCGATCGCATGTTGATCGAAAGCTTTGAGTGCATATTGGTCGTATGCCGTGGTGAAAATAACGCCATGTTTTCTTTGGATGGCGTCGAGTACTTCAAAGCCATTTAGCTTCGGCATTTGAATATCGAGAAACACCAAGTCAGGCTTCTGATCTGAGATCGCGTCGACTGCTTGCAAACCGTTTTCGCACTCACCAATAATGTCGATATCTTGGTGCGTTTTGAGATATTCACGAATGAGGCGGCGGGCGAGTTCTTCGTCATCAATAATTAAGGTGCGGAGTTTATTCATGATGTGCGACTTATTTTTCTATCGGTAAGGCAATCTCAACACGGAATTTCGTGCTGTCTTTGCTCCAATCTACGCGACAACGTTGTCCGTACAAACTGGCGAATCGCGAACGTAAATTCTTTAGACCAGTACCCGTTCCTTCGATAGGTGTGCCGTCTGGGTCGATAGGATTTTCAATTAAAATATAGAGCCAATCGTCGCGAACTTTACTGTTCACGGTGATGTTGCCACCGTCGACCAAATCACGAATGCCGTGCTTGATCGCGTTCTCTAATAATGGTTGTAAGATCATCGGTGGAATTAAGCAGAGTAGGCTTTGTTCATCGATGACAAAGAATGTTTGCAATTTTTTTCCAAAGCGAATTTTTTCTACTGCCAGAAAATGTTGGCAAAGATTGATTTCCTGTTCTAGTCTAATTTTTTGTTGATCTGCGAGTGCTAAGGTCTGTCGAAAAAATTGGGCTAACTCTATTGTCATTTGACGTGCAGCGGCTGCATCGATCGCGGTAAGGGCACTGATGGAATTTAAACTATTAAACAAAAAGTGCGGATTGATTTGCGTGCGTAACATCTGTAATTCCGCTTCGCGCGCATGGATTTCGGATGCAGCTTGGCGACGCTCTGCTTGCCGAATATTGTCGAAGGCGATTAAGACGTCGTAGCATAAAATTGAGAGCAGGTAGAGCAAGGTGCCGAGAATAAAGGTAAGCCATTCCAGCGTAGCAGTAAGTTCGAAGGCCCAATTATTTTCAAAGGCAAGACAGAGTTTATTCCAAGCGAGGGCGATCAAGAGCCACAGACCTGCGGAAAAAAAAGAGCTCGTGCCAAAGAATGTCAACCAAGACAAAAAGTGTCGCTTGTGTAGAGGCAGTGCTTTGCATACGTAGTAAGCAGAAGCGGATATAAAACTAAAACACAGACAAATCGGAAGTGTAAACCAGAGCGCTGGCAGCCAAGCTGTGACATGTGTCATCACCAACAGTACAGCAAAGAGGGCGCCAACTAGCGCCCAAATTAAACTGTTGTAGCAAATTGCTCTGAGATTTGAAAGAAAAGGGTTCATCGTATCTCAGAGCGGCGTGTTGTTTGAGTCATCATATTCAGAAGATTAATTCTTGATTTCGACGCCACCCATGACCGATGTGCCGGTAATGATTAAGCGTTTATTAGCGCTCATGTTTGGTACAGTTGAATCATCAATGCCACCAAGAACAGCATTGGCGCTATTGACCACGCTCCAATCGTTTGGAATCTTTAGGGAGATGCCGCCCCAGAATGTGAATACATTGATTACGGCTTCAGTTTCGATCGAAGCGTTGCGCAAGTCAAGCTCAACGCCACCCATTACCGCAGTGATGTCTCCACCAATAAAATTGCTGCTAGCGATATTTCCTTGACTGCCACTCATGATCGCAACGATATCAATTTTACCGTCTTTGTTGTCACTGATTTTAGTATTTGAAAAATCATCCAAGCCTTGTTTCGCTTTGTCTTTGAAGATTACCAAGAAACCGAGAGCAATCAAAATGACTGGCCAAAAATCACGAATTCTGATGTTGATGACGCCTAGGTTATTGAGTGTCATGATAGAACCGACTGCAATAAAAATCGCACCGATAAAGTAACCTGAACGCGCCTGAGATTGCGACATTTTGAGCAAACCTCCAACGATGAAAACTGCAGGCCAAAAACTAATTAATCGTATCCCTTCAAAAATACGCAAGTTGTCGAGTAAGGCTAGCACACCAACGATCATGATGAGGATGCCAAATACCAGGCGTTGTTGTGGATCTCTATTTCTGTTTCTCATTTTATGCTCCGAATTGATTTTATGATGATAGGTGATTAGCAGCGATCAACATTTAAGTTTTTGTCTTTTGGGCCAACAGCATAGGTAATCAGGCTACTCAGACCAAGACCGATCAAGAGAATT
>CALKVB010000271.1 GCA_937996605.1 uncultured Oxalobacteraceae bacterium
CTACACGACGCTCTTCCGATCTCGAGAATAGATTCTTCGACCAAAGCAGTGCCACCGGGTGCTTCCATCATTGCCGCAGCAATATCACAAGAGGCAATGATCGAGTATTGCGGTGATGTCGATGTATGCATTAGATACGCTTCATTGAAACTATCTTTATCTAGTTTTACCGTTTCAGACTCGCGCACCAAAATTTGTGATGCTTGTGAAATACCTGCGAGCAGTTTGTGGGTGGATTGTGTCGAAAAGATCATCGACTTTTTCGCGCGAGGGCGTTCCTTGCCAATCGCGTGCATGTCTTGGTAGAAGTTATGGAAGGTCGCATGTGGCAACCATGCTTCATCGAAATGCAAAGTGTCGATCTCGCCGTCGAGCATCTCTTTCAGGGTTTCAACGTTATATAGCACGCCATCATAGGTTGATTGCGTAATCGTTAAAATACGCGGCTTTTTGTTCTTTGCCATGCGCGCGAAAGGATTTGCTTCTATCTTTTTCTTAATGCTTTCCATGGAAAATTCTTCCAATGGAATTGGACCGATAATGCCGAGGTGATTACGAGTAGGCATCAAGAAGACGGGGATTGCACCACACATGATGATGGAGTGCAAAATCGACTTATGGCAGTTACGATCCACTACCACAATATCGCCTGGTGCAACAGTTGAATGCCATACCATCTTATTCGATGTGGACGTTCCGTTAGTCACGAAGTAGCAGTGATCTGCATTGAAGATACGAGCAGCATTGCGTTCGGATGCGGCAACTGGTCCGGTATGATCTAACAATTGACCGAGTTCTTCAACCGCATTGCATACGTCGGCGCGTAGCATATTTTCACCAAAGAATTGGTGGAACATCTGTCCGATTGGAGATTTTAAGAACGCTACACCGCCTGAGTGCCCTGGGCAGTGCCATGAGTAAGAACCGTCGTTCGCGTAGTGAACGAGGGCGCGGAAAAAAGGCGGGGCCAAGCCGTCAAGGTAGGACTTTGCTTCGCGAATAATGTGGCGCGCCACGAACTCTGGCGTATCTTCGAACATATGAATGAAGCCATGCAGTTCACGCAAAATGTCATTGGGAATATGGCGCGATGTGCGTGTTTCACCGTACAGATAAATTGGAATATCGGCATTTTTGTAACGGATCTCTTCTACAAAGGCGCGCAATGGCTTTAATGCCAAATCGCTTTCTTCGTCTGTGCCTTCACCGAATTCTTCATCATCGATGGAGAGAATGAATGCGGAAGCACGGGATTGTTGTTGTGCGAACTGAGAAAGGTCACCATAGCTAGTCACGCCCAGCACTTCCATGCCTTCTTTTTCCATTGCATCGGCTAAGGCGCGGATGCCCAAGCCCGAGGTATTTTCAGAACGGAAATCTTCATCAATGATGACGATGGGGAAGCGGAATTTCATGTAGGTCTCCAAAAAGCCTGTTACGGGAGACGCCTGGGCCAGTTCGTTAAACCGCTTGCGCGCCAAAAAAATAAAGATGCGAATTTTCGCAGAAATGCAGGTTCAGATGTCAAAAAAATTGTTGAAATTTGTGCAGAATCGACATTAATGCACGATATTTCACATGATGGTCATAAAAAAGCTGGTATCAGTGAATTTTTACTGTTTTTAATACAAGATTTTCTTATTCTAGTGGGGGATCTACTGGCTTTTGTTGAAAGCTGGAGCGTAGTCCATCAATCGAATAGATGATTAATCCTATCCAAATACCAAGAAAGCCTAGTAAGCGTTCATGGCCGAATTTTTCATTGAATAACAAAACACCGATCAGTAACTGAATTGAGGGCGAAATGTATTGAAGTAAGCCCAAGGTTGCCATAGGAATCCGGCGCGCACCTGCGGCGAACAGCAATAGGGGAATTGCAGTAATGGGACCAGCCGCTGCAATCCATAGCTGGGTTTGCCAATCAGCATGAAGAAACGCGTTTTGATTTTGAAACGCAAGATAGACGAGATAGGAAAGTGCGAACGGAAAGAGAAGCAAGGTTTCTAGCGATAGGCCCTCTAAGGCGCCTAAACTTGCGGTTTTGCGCAGTAATCCATACAAACCGAATGTACACGCAAGGCTTAAAGCGATGTAAGGCAGGTGCCCGGCGTGAAAGGTGAGCCAAGCGACACCAAGCGCAGCCGACAACACTGCCAGCCATTGAATTGAGCGCAAGCGTTCTTTTAACATGATGAAACCGAGGAAAACATTGACCAGCGGTGTCATGAAATAGCCAAGGCTAGCATCAATAATGCGGTCATTATTCACCGACCAAATATAGATGAACCAGTTCGTAGACAATAAAGCTGCACTGGCAGCAAATCCTGCCAGTAGTTTGGGTTGTTTGAAGACATCTTTCAGCCACCCCCACTGTTGACGAACGCTTAGAACTAACCCTAAAAAAACCAAGGCCCATACCATACGATGGAACAAAATTTCTAAAGAAGGGATGTTATGGAGACCCTTGAAATAGAGAGGAAATAGTCCCCATACAAGATAACAAGTAGCGGCGTAGAGTATGCCTTTGCGCATGTGAGAAATGAGGTTCGCTAGGTAAGTAAATAAGCTCGACATTATCGCAGCAATTTTCAGTTTATGCTTTGCGCGTCCGAGGTGCGTGGATTTAAACCACTGTTTGGCTACTATTGAAAAGCAGGAAGCCGAGCGCATATGTGAAAATATAGCGAGCAAGCTGTGCGGTTCGCACTCACTTTAATTGAAGGCCATTTTATGTTTGCTCTCGCTGTGATAGTGGTATTACTAATTGGTGTATTTGTGCTGTGGCCAAGGATACGTATGCGCCAAGTGTTAGCCAAAGCCTTTCCGAGTAAATACGCCAAGATCTTACGTCGCAATTTGCCCCAATATCGATACATGCCAACCGATCTTCAGTTGCAGCTGAAGAAACGAATAAAACAATTTTTGCACGAAAAGACTTTTGTTGGCTGTGATGGCTTGGTCGTAACTGATGAAATGCGTGTCACGGTTGCAGGTAAGGCTTGCTTACTCTTGTTAAACCGCGAGACCGAGGTCTATCCGGATCTTACGCACGTTCTTTTGTATCCCGGCGCTTTTGTCGCGCAAAGACATGAGGTTCAAAGTGGGGGAATCGTCACGCATACCAATCAAGGCTTGAGCGGAGAATCGTGGAGTGATGGTCGTGTCGTTTTGGCGTGGGATCAAGTTCTTGGTGCTGCTCAAGTTCAAACCCCTGGTCAAGATTTGGTGTTGCATGAGTTTGCGCATCAACTTGATAGTCAAACGGGCAGCACTAACGGCGCTCCTCGGCTGAGGAATGCCGATGCTTATGAAAAGTGGTCAAGGGTAATGACACATGAGTTCGAACAGCTGCAGGCGGATATGGCGCAGGGTTTTGATACTATTATTGATCCCTATGGTGCGACTAACCCAGCTGAGTTCTTTGCCGTGACTACGGAAGCGTATTTTCAAAAAAGTGAGGCTTTGGCGCATTATCATCCCGCGCTATATCAACAACTCTTCACATTTTATCGGGTTGACCCGAGAGATTGGCGCTAAGCAGTGCTAATTTTTGTTGCGTGCTTCTTGGATTTTTTTACATAGTAATTCGGTGGCATCAAGCACACGTGGTCCTGCGCGATGTAACCAATCGCCGGGTATGCTATAAAGATTTTGCTTCTTGACTGCGATCAGATTGGGGAATGATGACCAGTCGGCGAGGAGTTTATTGTTATCTTTGCCGCTGCTGAATATGAATTCTGGGTTTGCATTCATGAGCGCTTCGACGGTGATCGTGGCGCTAATGTCATTTAATTCCGCGAAGACGTTCTTCCCGCCACATAAATGAATCATCTTCGAAATAAAGTGTTCGCGATTGACCGTCATTAGCGGGGATTTAACCATCTGATGAAATACTAAAATTGGTTTTTGTTTTTCCTTGAGTTGATAGGTGGTTATCAAGTTTTGGAGTCGTTGGCGGAACTGTTGAGCATTGGCTGTACCCACTTTTTCGGTGCCCGCTAAAATGCCGATTTTCTCGATGGCATTGGCAATGTCGTCGAAGCTATGCGGTTCATTTTCGAAGACGGTTAGTTTGTTGTCGCGTAGCTTGTTGGCGAGAAGCTTGGCATTGCCCGATCCCCAGATAATCACAAGATCAGGTTTAAGCGCTAAGATTCGCTCTAGGTCTAGTGCGAAAATGCTACCGATAGAGGGAATCCTTTTTGCTTCTTCGGGATAATCACTGTATTCACTAACACCAACCAATGAGTTGCCTGCGCCGGCCGCAAACACCAACTCGGTTACATGAGGAGCGAGGCTGATGATTCGCTTGGCTGGCTTATCAAGGCGGACGATACGCTTTGAGTCATCAATGACTGACACTTCCGCCTGTGAATGCAATGCAACGCTCAGCAGTGTCAGCGAGCATAAAACGCGCCACATGAATATGAGTCGCATTTTTAAATTTCGAGGTTGTCGATTAAGCGCGTATTGCCCAATTTGGCCGCCGTTAATACGACCAAAGCTTCATTATTTGCGAGATCGTCGGCGTTGGGCGCCTGCAGGTTGACACGTTTTCGAACGGAGACATAGTCTGGCTTCCATTGGCGTTCAGCTAATGTTGCCATTGCTTCTTGCTCGATTTGCTGAATATCTGTGCGACCGCTCCTCACTTCATCCGCGACTCGATTTAGGGTTTTATAGAGGATAGGAGCTTCAGCACGTTCGTTAGCGCTGAGATAGCCGTTACGTGAAGACAGTGCGAGTCCATCTTCGGCGCGCCAAGTTTCCGCTGCAATAATTTCAGTTGGCAAAGCGAATTGCTTAGCCATGTTGCGAATGATCATTAATTGCTGATAATCTTTTTTCCCAAACACGGCAACTTTAGGTTGTACACAAGAGAACAACTTCATGACGACCGTGCTCACACCGTTAAAAAAACCTGGGCGAAACTCGCCTTCAAGAATACCGCCTAAGTCATCTGGCGGTTGTACTCGATATTCTTGCGGTTCTGGATAAAGGTCCTTTTCTGTTGGCGCAAATAAGACATACACGCCTTCCTTCTCCAATTTTTCAACGTCTGCTTGAAAAGTGCGTGGATATTTATCGAAATCTTCATTCGGCCCGAATTGTAAACGGTTCACGAAAATCGAAGCAACGACAGGGTCGCCATGACGACGCGCCAAACGCATTAATGATAGATGCCCTTCATGCAAATTGCCCATGGTGGGAACAAAGGCAGTGCGCAGTTGACCGCGCAGCTGATCACGTAATTCTTCGATTGAGGAGATAATTTTCATGGGGAATTTGGCTTTTATTTTTGAGCAGCTTAGTTTGTATAGATGCTGCTTACATTGAATTTAAAGTAATCCAACTCAAACGGGAGCATAGGCAAGACGAACGTAAATCGGCGCATATGATTCTGCTTGTGTTATTTCGATCAGAGTTTCTTTGGCGAGTTCAAGTAAAGCAACGAAATTAACGACCAAAACCGGAGCGCCACGTGTTGGATCAAATAGATCTGAAAATTCAACGAATTTACTTGATTGTAGTCGCCTTAAAATTGCACTCATATGCTCACGCACAGATAACTCTTCTCGACTAATTTTGTGATGGGCAACTAGTTTGGCACGACCTAAGACATCTGCCCACGCTTGCTGTAAGTCGACGAGATCGACATGCGGCCAATGCAAGACGGTATTTTGTTCGATGAAAACTTGCGCATGTAAAAAATCGCGGCCTAGCTGGGGCATCGCGTTTAGATCGTAGGCGGCTAATTTCATTTGCTCGTATTCCAGCAATCGTCTCACTAAAGCAGCTCGCGGATCATCAGCTTCTTCACCTTCGTGGGTCTTGTTGCTTGGCACTAGCATGCGAGATTTGATTTCGATCAGCATAGCTGCCATCAGCAAATATTCGGCTGCGAGTTCCAGATTATGCTTGCGAATTTGATCCACATATTGCAAGTACTGTTGTGTCACTTGCGCCATAGGAATGTCGAGGATGTTGAAATTTTGCTTGCGAATTAAATACAGCAAAAGATCAAGCGGCCCTTCGAACGCCTCCAAAAAAATCTCGAGCGCATCCGGTGGAATGTATAAGTCATTTGGTAGTTTGAATAGAGGCTCGCCATATAGCTTGGCAAATGCGAGCCCATCCACCACATCAGGTGTGGTGTCGTGACTTCCAGCGGGAGGCAGCTCAGTGGAGCCTGTGTTGGTGCTTGACATAAGTCGACTAAGTGCGCGAAGTGATTTTACTCAAAAATCGACTTCATTCACTTTAGCAATTTGTGTTGACTTTATTTTGATTGGTACACGTAAGCTTGTTGCTTAACGCGTGCTTCGGCTAAACGACGTTGGCTATCAAGATCAACGGGTGCCTTATCCCAAAGCAAGGCACGGCCTTCTCGTTGGGATTGTTCCAAGTGCGGGCTTGCTTCTTTTAAGCCATTGATGAATTGTGTGGCTTCGGATTGATAGAGCGAAAATTGTTTGGAAAATTTCATTGTTTTTCAATCAAAAGGATAATCGATATGACTCGTGGGTATATATTGAGCCGTAAATTGCCATTTTACCCTGTAATGTTTGATTTTCGCGTATCAATCGAGGGAATTCTCAAAATTGTTGCGAGGCCACAGAGGAAACGCTGATTTTGCCCGCCGTTGCGGGGAGTGCGCCCAAAGTGCTTGGTGTCGCCGCACTGCCGGACAGCGCGCAGATCTGCTCGTGCCACAACGTCACTAAAGGTGATATCTGCCGGGCGGTCAGCGCGGGCGCCAGCGATATCCCGGCGATAAAAAGCTGT
>CALKVB010000272.1 GCA_937996605.1 uncultured Oxalobacteraceae bacterium
AGCTAAAACTAAAGAGAAAGAAGCACGTAAATCTGTTGCCATGACTGGTGCAGCAGAAAGTTTTTCTACACCTGTAACAACAGCATCATTACCTTCGAACCATGTTCGCGCATCTGGTGCGTGCGGAAACAATTGTAAGAGTTTCTCGTAAAACGCCATGTCCATACCGATAATCGCAGTAACCGGAGCTTTGCGAGTTTTATCCGCATTTCCAGGGGACATGCACGCCACCAGTTTTTCTTTCTGCTCAGCCGACTTTACAAACACAATGCGCGCTGGTGAACTATTGGCTGATGTTGGCGCCCATTTCATCGCATCGTATATGGCATGAATCTGCTCATCACTCACAGGCTTATTTAGCCATTCGTTGTGTGTACGTGCATTTGAAAACAGTACAGCCAATTGTTCTTGGTTTAACATTATTCGACCTCCAATGATGAAGCCGAGATGATATCGCAAAACCAATTCTTTTTCCGCGCTCGAAACCAGCAATTATCACAGCCTCATCGAAAATCGCATTTCACGGTAAAATTCCACCCTTAACTTTTTCTTGACAACCATGTTTAATCCAAGCCAAGCCGATGTCAGGCGTTTTTTCTGCGAAACCTTCCGAAAATACCATGCGAAAGAAATTCTCACACCACTAGAAACCATCGCAGCTGATTGGATCTCACAACATCCTGAATACGCTGACGATTTTCGTGACGTAGAAACAGCGCTTGCACGTGACTACAGTGTCGATAATGGCAAGACAAATCCTTTCCTTCATTTATCGATGCACCTCACTATTGCCGAACAAGTCACCATCAATCAACCGCATGGCGTCAGAATTGCTTACGAGGCACTCGCGCATAAGAAGAATTCTATCCACGAGGCACATCATGAAATGATGGACTGCCTCGGCGAGATGATTTGGAATTCGCAACGCAGCGGCACCCCCCCAGACGGTGAAGCGTATATCGCATCGCTATTGCGCCGAGCTGGAAAATAAAAAAGCCGCGAATTAATCGCGGCTTTTCTGTCTTACAGCCAATAAGACTGTAAATTAGGCTTACTTTTTCAAAACCAACTCGGTTGGCAAACTATTGAGATATGCCGCAATATTTTCTATATCCGCATTACTCAAGGCTTTTGCTTGGCCTTCCATAATCGCGTTACTACGACCAGCCAAACCATTTGCACCACGCTGGTATGCCTTCAGCGTTTGCACTAAATAATCCTTATGTTGCCCAGCCAACTTTGGATAACTTGGATCGATAGGATTTGTAAATTTATCACCATGGCAAGATGCGCAATTAAATTTCGCAACTGCTTCTTTGCCTGCTGCGACGTTGCCGCCCGCGTGTGCCGCAGAAGCAGCAACCAGCATCAATACCAATAAAGAGATCTTTTTCATGAATTCCTCGGCTTATTTTTGTTGTGAGTAGTAAGCTGCCAAATCGGCGATATCCTGATCACTCAAGCTACCTGCGATACCACGCATCGAAGGATGCTTACGATCACCTTTACGGTATGCTTCTAATGCGCTCTTGATGTAGCCTTCGCTTTGACCACCAATCATCGGCACTTGATAAACCTGAGGAAAAGTGGCTTTATAGCCTGGAATCGCGTGACAACCGATGCACATTGCAACCTTATTTTTTGCAGCGTTTGCATCGCCTTTGATCTCTGCTGACATTGCCAGCTGCGTAACACTCGCCAATGCGAGTAAAGCGAATAATTTTTTCATATTAGCCAAGTGAATAATCGAAGTGACGGATTGATGTAAATCAGTATTTTATCCGATAAAACTTAATTTTGCGCAAATTTCGGAATGGAAATATGCAATGAAGACGACGACGTTACGATTGCGACACAAGAGAAATCGTAGTATCAATTACGATGCATGCTCAGATCATTATACAAATGATCGACCAATCAACGCAGAAGACAAATGATCCCAAGTGGGATTTAGAGTGACTCATCACCTTCGCAAACAAGAAAGTGTTTATACTTATCGCAACAAACTTTTTCAAAATTTCACGACCATCAATTCATGACAAAACCGCTGCGATTTGAGGGCGCTGACAATTATGTCGCGACCGACGACTTAAAGTTGGCAGTAAATGCTGCCCTTACCCTACAACGCCCACTTCTGATTAAAGGTGAGCCGGGAACAGGTAAAACCATGCTTGCTGAGGAAGTGGCTGCTGCTTTGGATATGCCGCTTTTACAATGGCACATCAAATCAACCACCAAAGCACAGCAAGGCTTATATGAATATGACGCAGTTTCACGCCTACGAGATTCTCAACTTGGCGATGAACGCGTTAAAGACATCCATAACTACATTGTAAAAGGGGTGCTGTGGCAAGCATTTACCGCTGAACAGCCGGTCGTTTTGCTAATCGATGAAATTGATAAGGCTGATATCGAATTTCCGAACGATCTATTGCGCGAACTAGATCGCATGGAGTTCTATGTGTATGAAACGAGAGAAATGGTGAAAGCAAAGCATCGTCCTTTGGTGATCATTACCTCGAATAACGAAAAGGAATTGCCTGATGCGTTTTTGCGCCGCTGCTTCTTCCACTACATTAAATTCCCTGACAAGGAAACGATGCAAGCGATTGTGGACGTGCATTTCCCCAATCTCAAAACTGAACTCATTACATCAGCGCTTGAGTCTTTTTATCAGATTCGCGAAGTTAATGGAGATCGGAAGAGCGTCGTGTAGGGAAAGAGTGTCTTCGCCTGTGTAGATCT
>CALKVB010000273.1 GCA_937996605.1 uncultured Oxalobacteraceae bacterium
GTGACGCAACCGAATCTTCCAGATTCGGACCAACACGACATATTAAACTTCTTTGACGATGCAGTTTGTTGTGAACATGCTCTTCCGTGCTTTTCTGAAACTAAAAGTCCTCCAGACTGCATGCATAGACATAACTTTTGCACATTCCTAGAACAAACATGTCATGCTGTGACACACCGGAGTTAAATCCAGTTCCATGTTTCAACAATACATTGCAGGCCACAGCGGCATATGCCCAAATAGTGGGCGCCCCCGAGGAAATGACTCCCATCTTTTATGCCGATCGTCAGTGCGGTGGCCAACGGTTCCCTCAACGCGAATTACCCATTGTGGCTAATCCGGTCTATCCAGATGGAAAACCTCCAGATGGCTTTTTGCCCGAACAATTGAATGGTCTCAACCAATTGCGTATCATTTCCAAACGAGACTATGATTTATTGGTGCAAGGCAACGGCACCATGAGTTCATCCCAAATCAATTACCTCACGGGAGCCAAATCGGACAGCTCGGGCAATAATGGGGCCCAAAATTGTTTTACGCCCATCGACGGCACCAGCACCAACACTTTTACATTCATCTTAAGTATCTACATTCCGCCCAACTACGAAGCCTACTTCTTCCCACAAGATCCAACGGTTACCCCGATTGCTCAACAGCAAACCACTATGCTGCGCATGGACCCTGGTACATTAATCACCAATACATGTTGCCAAAAACTGCAATGGGGCCCCACCAACCAGTATGCCTTCTTAACCAAAGATTTGAATCCACCTCAAACCCCCCTCACCGAAACCGAGTGTTGCCCTTTCAAAGGCAACGTGAGACACGGCGCGCCTTTCCTGGTCTTGGTTCGACTGGAAAACCTGCAAAGTCTCATTTTGGACATGTGCTCCAAAAACAGGGGCGTCATGATAGGACCGTACGATCTCCCCGTTTGGAAACCCCAAACCTCGGGGTGCGACTCGTTCATGACTTCGTTCTGCGCCCAACCCGTGTCTACCATGACAGACGATGAACAAGACATTTGTGCATGCTTCATTCAACAGAGGACACTCGATGAAACCTATGGAGAAGGTTTAGAAGTACCCGTCTTATGTTTCGGCTCCGATGCCAAGAAACGAGTGGAAAAGAATTGCGTATTCAATCAGAAGGCCTACAAGACCTTTGACATGCAACAATCGTCGTGTTCCTATGCCGAATGTTTGCAAATGGCCAGTGCACTTCCAGGAACAGGTACCATTCAATGTCAGGGATCCACCATTGCGCCCAAACTTCCAGACGTGGCTCCGGTGGTATCGGTATCGGTCAGTCCCACCGATGATGACGACTACACTGAAAGCACCGTCATCAGTATCCCATCGTGGATTTGGTACCTGTTTGCCACGTTTATCATTTGTCTCCTTGCATTTCTGGTCATCTTAAACTTTGTAAGACCCGTTGAGAACGCACCCATAAACGAAACGGCGCAATAAAAATCTGGAACGGGTACGCATTTCCAAAATCGTCTTTTTTCACACTCAAAGAAACGATGGATGACTTTCCACTAGACTTTGGATTGGATCCACCAACGGCTCCAAAAGCCGAAACCCATGCACCGAAAGCGGCCAAGGGCACCATCGTGATGGGTTCGCTTTTGGGATTGACGGGGTTGGTGGCCATCGCCGCCCTGATCATTGCCCTGGTGCTAGCCTTGGTGCCTTCGGGGGCAACTGCAGACAAAACCTTTTCCTCGGTACAAGCCGCCTCCACCGATCCCGTATTGCACGATACCAGCCAAACCGCTCCTGGCCGATTTCGATTGGCAGGTGATTTGCCGAACGATGCCAAAGGCATTGAAATTCCCTTTGTGGTCGATGGGGTGCGCATTGAAGTCGGCGATGAAGTGCTCTTGAAAGATGAAGTAGACCCTTTGCTCAATGGTGTGTATCAGTACGATGAATTTCGTACCTTGGTTCGCACCGACAAGGCTGCGGCCAACCGAAGCAGTGGCACCTTTTCCAACTTTAGTGTGTTTGTGCGCGAAGGATCCACCTACAAAAATAGTGTCTTTGTAACTCAATTGGGTTCGACTACAACCAATGACTTGCGATTCAAGCTGCAAGGACGTTTGGCCGATGAATCGGGTGGCTCCAACGGTCCTGTCGAGCCCCTGACGTTTTCTGCTTCTGGAAACGGTGCCAATCCAGGTTCCACATATGACACGACGGCGTCTACTACCATCTCGTACAATACGATTGGAGCTGCGCCCTTCAGTCATACGCATACGACCAATCAAATCACTGGAGTCTTTGATCCCTCGCAGTTGGGAACTGGTACAGCCATTACCACCAAGTTTTTGCGCGGTGATGGCACTTGGGTCAACTTGCCTTCCAGCGGCATTGCTTCCGCCGCCACGTTTGCAGCCTCGGGTGGTAATCCTCCGGGCACTGTATTTGACGGAACCAGCAATGTCACCGTTTCCTTCAGCACCGTCGGCGCCGCACCAGCTGGCCATACACATACAGGAGCTGACATCACGTCGGGGAGCATCACCGGACTAACCAGCATCAGTGCTACTAGCTTGAGCGGAACGCTTCAAACACCTTCCCAACCCAATGTGACTTCACTGTCAGGAGTGACTTCCTTGAATGGAATCACTGTGGGATCAGGAACGCTCAGCGGATTGTCCTCTGTGTCTTCCACCGCTGTTAGCGCGACCAACCTGACAGGCACCCTGCAAACCGCTTCGCAACCGAATGTGACATCTCTTCCAGGGGTCACCTCTCTCAATGGCATCACGGTCGGAACCGGAACTCTGAGTGGAGTCACTTCGATCAACGGAAATCCTGTCGGAACGGCTAATTTACCTCTGTTGAATGCTTTTGGATCAACAAACGGTGCAGATACCTCTGATATTGGTTTTTATGGTCTTTATACTAGTGGAGGAACTCGCTATTCTGCACTGTTCCGTGATGCTTCGGACGCAGGTCGGTGGAAGATTTTGAATGGACTTACCGTGGCACCGTCCGGAAATGTAGTGGATCTTACTTCCGGAACAGCAGGTGAACTTGTGCTGGGCACATTGACCGCAACTTCTTTGGCGGGCACTCTCACTACAGCTTCACAACCCAATGTGACGACTCTGTCGTCGGTCACCTCTTTGAACGGCATCACGGTAGGTTCCGGCACGTTGAGTGGATTGACGTCCGTTTCATCCACCGCTGTTACCGCAACCAATTTGACGGGTACTCTACAGACCGCATCTCAACCGAATGTGACCACTCTGTCGTCGGTCACCTCACTGAATGGAATCACGGTAGGATCAGGCACGTTGAGTGGTTTGAGCAGCGTGAGTGCGACCAATCTGACCGGAACATTACAAACTGCTTCGCAACCCAATGTGACGACTTTGTCGTCGGTGACTTCCCTCAATGGCATCACCGTAGGTTCTGGAACGTTGAGTGGACTCACCTCTGTTTCATCTACCGCTGTCAGCGCCACCAACTTGACGGGAACACTACAGACGGCTGCTCAACCCAACGTAACCTCGCTTTCAGCGGTCACCTCACTCAATGGAATCACAGTCGGTTCAGGCACGTTATCGAACGTATCTACCGTGAACGGCGTCGCCATAGGCACACCGCTATATCAACACAATACTACCAACGCTGCGGATTTGCTCGATATTGGCTTTTATGGATTGTATACTAGCGGTGGCACCCGTTATTCCGCTCTTTTCCGTGACGCCTCGGATTCCGGTCGATGGAAAATCCTCAACGGTCTTACCGTCGCTCCTTCGGGTAATGTCGTCGATTTGACCAGTGGTGTGGCTGGTGAACTTGTCTTGGGCACGTTAACCGCAAACAACGTGGCCGGCACTCTCACCACAGCCTCTCAACCCAATGTGACGACTTTGTCGTCGGTCACTTCGTTGAATGGCATCACGGTGGGTTCTGGCACGCTAAGTGGGTTGACATCTGTTTCATCGACCGCTGTCACCGCTACCAACTTGACTGGAACTTTGCAGACCGCATCTCAACCGAATGTCACCACTCTGGCAGGAGTCACGTCTTTGAACGGCATCACGGTGGGTTCGGGAACGTTGAGCGGTTTGACGTCTGTTTCATCGACCGCTGTCACCGCTACCAACTTGACTGGAACTCTACAGACCGCATCTCAACCGAATGTGACGACTTTGTCGTCGGTCACGTCTTTGAACGGCATCACGGTCGGATCTGGAACTCTAAGTGGCGTGACATCTATCAACGGATCACCAGTAGGAACCGTCAGTTTACCTCTTTTGAATGCCTTTGGATCAACGAACGCGGCAGATGCGTCTGACATTGGTTTTTATGGTATTTACACTAGTGGAGGAACACGGTACTCGGCACTGTTTCGTGACGCATCCGACGCTGGACGCTGGAAAATCCTCAATGGTCTCACCGTGGCACCGTCAGGAAATGTGGTAGATTTGACCAGTGGAGTGGCAGGTGAGCTCGTGGTAGGCACGTTGAGCGCAACCAGCGTGGCGGGAACTCTCACCACTGCTTCGCAACCCAATGTGACGACTTTGTCGTCGGTGACTTCATTGAATGGCATCACGGTCGGATCGGGCACGTTGAGTGGATTGAGTAGTGTGAGCGCCACTAATTTGACTGGAACTCTACAGACAGCCTCTCAACCGAACGTGACGACTTTGGCGGGCGTGACTTCACTCAATGGCATCACAGTGGGTTCGGGAACGCTGAGTGGGTTGACGTCTTTGTCATCTACCGCTGTTAGCGCCACCAACTTGACCGGAACCTTACAAACGGCGTCCCAGCCCAACGTGACCACTCTGGCGGGCGTGACTTCACTTAATGGCATCACTGTAGGTTCAGGAACTCTAAGCGGTTTAACAACTGTAAATGGTGTAGCCATCGGCACTCCTCTTTCGCAACACAACACCACCAACGCCGCTGATCTGCTGGATATTGGCTTTTACGGCTTGTATACCAGTGGTGGCACACGTTATTCCGCCTTTTTCCGAGATGCATCTGATGCAGGCCGCTGGAAGATTCTCAATGGCCTCACCGTGGCACCGTCGGGAAATGTGGTAGACTTGACTTCCGGAGTGGCTGGAGAACTGGTCGTGGGCACGTTGACCGCCACCACGGTCGCTGGAACACTCAGCACAGCCTCGCAGCCGAACGTGACGACTTTGTCGTCGGTCACCTCTTTGAACGGCATCACCGTAGGTGCTGGAACGCTAAGCGGGTTGTCTTCCGTATCCTCCACCAACCTGACTGGAACTTTACAAACGGCGTCCCAACCCAACGTGACCACTCTGGCAGGGGTTACGTCGTTAAACGGCATCACCGTAGGTTCAGGAACTCTAAGCGGTTTAACAACTGTGAATGGCGTTGCTATTGGCACTCCTCTATCGCAACACAACACTACCAATGCTGCCGATTTGCTGGATATCGGCTTTTACGGCTTGTATACCAGTGGTGGCACACGTTATTCCGCCTTTTTCCGTGACGCATCCGACTCCGGGCGCTGGAAGATTCTCAATGGCCTCACAGTGGCCCCTTCAGGCAATGTGGTGGATTTGACTTCAGGCGTGGCTGGAGAACTGGTCGTGGGCACGTTGACCGCAACCACGGTCGCTGGAACACTCAGCACAGCTTCACAACCCAACGTGACGACTCTGTCGTCGGTCACTTCCTTGAACGGTATAACAGTAGGTTCCGGCACGTTAAGTGGTTTATCTTCTGTTTCATCCACCAACTTGACGGGAACTCTTCAGACGGCGTCCCAACCCAATGTCACCACTCTGGCAGGAGTCACGTCGTTGAATAACATCACTGTCGGTTCCGGCACGTTATCGAATGTGACTTCCGTCAATGGTGTGGCCATCGGCACCCCTCTGTATCAACACAACACCACCAACGCCGCCGATCTGCTTGATATAGGCTTTTATGGCTTGTATACGAGTGGAGGCACGCGTTATTCTGCATTCTTTCGTGATGCGTCGGATTCTGGTCGATGGAAGATTCTCAACGGACTTACCGTGGCCCCTTCAAGCAATGTGGTGGATCTGACTTCAGGCGTGGCGGGAGAACTTGTTGTAGGCACGTTAACGGCGACCACAGTGGCTGGTACATTGAGCACAGCTTCGCAACCCAACGTGACAACTCTGTCGTCGGTCACGTCTTTGAACGGCATCACCGTAGGTGCTGGAACGCTAAGCGGGTTGTCTTCTGTATCCTCCACCAACTTGACTGGAACTTTGCAAACCGCTTCCCAGCCGAATGTGACGATGCTTGGAGGTGTCACGTCTTTGAACGGAATCACGGTGGGTTCCGGTACTTTAAGTGGGTTGAGCAGCGTAAGTTCCACTGCTGTCAGCGCCACCAATTTGACAGGAACACTGCAAACTGCATCTCAGCCCAATGTGACCACTCTGGCCGGTGTGACTACGTTGAATGGCATCACCGTAGGTACTGGAACGCTAAGTGGGTTGTCTTCCGTATCATCCACCGCTGTCACCGCCACTAATTTGACAGGAACACTGCAAACTGCATCTCAGCCCAATGTGACGACTTTGTCGGGTGTCACTTCTTTAAACGGCATCACCGTCGGTTCAGGAACTCTAAGTGGTTTAACAACTGTGAATGGCGTTGCCATTGGCAGCCCACTTTATCAAAACAACATTACCAACGCCGCTGATCTGCTGGATATCGGCTTTTACGGTCTGTATACCAGCGGCGGCACTCGTTATTCTGCTTTTTTCCGCGACGCTTCTGATGCGGGACGGTGGAAGATTCTCAACGACCTCACCGTGGCCCCTTCAGGCAACGTGGTAGATCTAACATCCGGTGTGGCTGGAGAACTTGTCGTGGGCACGTTGAGCGCGACTTCGGTCGCGGGCACACTCAGCACAGCTTCGCAGCCGAATGTGACTACGCTAGGAGGAGTGACCTCGTTGAATGGTATCACGGTGGGTTCGGGCACGCTAAGTGGCTTGTCCTCTGTATCTTCCACCAACTTGACTGGAACGTTGCAAACCGCTTCTCAACCCAATGTGACCACGCTGGCAGGGGTGACTTCACTAAACAGCATCACCGTAGGTTCCGGTACCTTGAGCGGTTTATCCTCTGTTTCATCCACCAATTTGACAGGAACACTGCAAACGGCTTCCCAACCCAATATTACAACGCTGGCAGGAGTCACTTCCCTCAATGGTATCACAGTGGGTTCCGGCACCTTAAGTGGAGTGACGACCATCAACGGAAGCCCTGTCGGATCGGCAAGTTTGGCTCTGCTCAATCCTTTCGGAACAAGCAACGCCGCGGATCTTCAAGATATCGGTTTCTATGGCATCTACACCAGTGGCGGCACGCGATACTCTGCCTTTTTCCGTGATGCATCGGATTCAGGTCGATGGAAGATTCTTAACGGTCTGACTGTGGCACCTTCAGGCAATGTGGTGGATCTGACTTCAGGCGTGGCTGGAGAACTCGTTGTGGGCACGTTAACGGCGACCACAGTGGCTGGTACGTTGAGCACAGCTTCGCAGCCGAACGTGACCACTTTGTCGTCGGTCACCTCCTTGAACGGTATCACAGTCGGTTCCGGAACTCTGAGTGGTGTGACATCTTTGAACGGATTTGACCCCAATAGTGCTGCATTGATCACGTCCGGAACCATTAATCCCGCTCGGCTAGGATCGGGCACTGCAAACTCAACCACCATTCTGAGGGGAGATTCCACTTGGGTGGCCAACACCACCATCACAGGAACTTCCAATCAAGTTCTTGCAAACGCAACCACGGGTTCGGCACAAAGTGGAGCAGTTACGCTCACGCTGCCGCAAAGTATCGATACGGGCGCAAATATACGGTTTAACACCTTGGGTCTCGGAGCTTCTCCTTCCTCCCTCCTCGGAGCAAATTTTGCGTCGACTTTGACCAATGGGGCTGCCAGCTCCAACGTAGTGGGTTTATCTAACAAATTCAATTACACCTTTCAAACGGGTGCCACTGGATCCACTTGTCGAGGAGCATCCTTCAGCTGCGCACTGGCTCCTGCCACTGGATCTTCCTTGACCTTAGCCACGACCCTAGAACTGATTCAGCCACTGAGTTCTGGCCCTGGTCCAGTCACCGCTGCCCGCACGTTGCAAGTGTCAACCCCGTCCTTGGCCACCACCACCAATCAGGCCATTTTTACTGAAAATTTGGTGGTGGGCAACAGTTTTGTCAACACGAGTCCACCGACGAACGGAGCACTACTTCAAAGCTTGAGTGTGGGAACAGCCACTCTTAACGCTTTGGTGCAGCTAGGTGGAGGTGGTATGGCGCTCAACTGTGGTTTTGGCAATTCAGTAGGGCGTCCTGCCGTCAGCACTACTGTTACGGCCTATGAAATTCGAGGTCACAGCAGCACAGCGTTTTCTGGGGATGATGGTTTTCTGCGGTTGTCAGCGGGTGGAGGTACCAGCACCGCCACACAATCGTGCATTGAACTTTCTGGATTCAGCAATGTAGCCGATATGGATCGAAACATTATTATGCGCACCGCTGGTGCGGAACGATTGCGCATAACATCCACGAACATAGAAACAACCGTTGGGTCGATCGAATTGGGAAATCGCGGTTCCGGCGATCGCAATGCCTGGATCGACTTTCATTCCAGTGGTGTAGCCTCGGCCAACGATTTTTCCGCTCGGTTGATTCGCGAACCTGGTGTGAATGGTAATTTAACTCTTTCCAATACGGGAGCAGGAGGTGTGTATCTATCTAGCCCTGGTTCAGGTTATTTTCAATTCTCGGGTACAAGCACACCTTACACATATATTTCAAATACTGCTAGTTCAGCAGATACTATACAGGTAGCAGGATCACATCAAATTCGAACCTACGTAGACACAAGCGGCAATGCTATATGTGGCACTATCACGGCTACACCCCTGCAGCTGCGAACCGGCAACACAACCCGCGTGACCATTGATGGCTCAACTGGGGCTGCGACGTTTACCAGCACGGTCAATGCAGCGAACTATCAAAAAGGTGGTGTTGCTGCAGTCTCTATGGCCTATAATGCCAGTGGCAATATTGCCATTGCATCTCCAGCAGTGAATTGGGCTCATGGCTTTGGAGTAACCCCGGATCTATTCATGTGCTTTGCGATTTGCACGACAGCAGATCAAGGCTACTCGATCAACGACGTGCTACAAATTACCAATTATTTCCAAAACGCCAACAGTGTAAACTCAGTAGGTGCGAATAGTACGAATGTATTTTTCAGGTGTAATCCTCTCACCATCGTGATTGCCAACAAGACCTCTGGTGCTGCGGTGAACATGACGACTGGTTCTTGGAGAATGTTTTTCAGAGCATGGCGCATTCTGTAAACCATGCAGAGTTTGCGTGAACATTCAATCAATAAACAACGTAATGGGTTTTTTCGTGGAAGAAAAGATAGATTTCCCTCAGTTAGGTATTAACATCGCCAACTGTTATGTGACCATTCGAGCCACGTTCAGCCACATGAAGCGCAACTTTCCCATTCCCGGATTCACCCCACTCACGTATGACAGCAGTGGCAATTACACACTGGTAGCGAAATATTACATCTATTCGGGAAATTCACTCGAATTGAATCCTATCAAAGAAGATTTCATCAGCGTGACCGTCAACGCTCTCCCTGCCGATCCAGTCACTGCTTTGTATGATGCCATCAAGACCCAGCATTTTGCTGGGAAAACCATCACGGATGACTTGTAAAATTCTGTGTCTGCCTCAAACGCATTGTGACGTTGGGTTACATGGATTCAATAAACAAAAAGAATGTCTCAAAAGATTGCACTCATCATTGGAATCACGGGCCAAGATGGTTCCTATCTGGCAGAACTGTTGTTGGAAAAGAATTACATTGTACATGGAATGATCCGAAGATCGAGCTCCTTCAACACGGGGCGCATTGAGCATATTTTGGATCGAATCAAGCTTCACTATGGAGATTTGACTGATTCCACCAATTTGATTGATATCTTGAGAAAATCCAATCCAGATGAAGTCTACAACCTAGGAGCACAAAGCCATGTTCGCGTTTCCTTTGATTTGCCGGAATATACAGCTGATGTGGACGGTTTGGGCACGTTGCGTCTTTTGGAAGCCATTCGAAACCTGGGTTGGGAACGTAAAGTCCGGTTCTATCAAGCTTCCACCAGCGAACTCTATGGTTTGGTGCAAGAAACTCCACAAAAAGAGACGACTCCCTTCTACCCGCGAAGCCCGTATGGTGTGGCCAAGCTCTATGGATTCTGGATCGTGGTCAATTATCGCGAAAGTTACGGAATGTTTGCCGTGAATGGGGTATTGTTCAACCATGAGTCCCCCCGTCGCGGCGAAACCTTTGTCACTCGCAAAGTCACGAAAGCCGTGGCCAGAATTGAAAAGGGTATGCAAGATTGTGTCTATTTGGGCAACCTGGATGCAAAACGGGATTGGTCCCATGCTCGCGATGCGGTCCACGCCATGTGGCGCATGCTCCAAGCTGCCGAACCCAAAGATTACGTAGTGGCTTCGGGTGAAACCCATAGTGTGCGCGAATTTGTGGAGAAATGCTTTGCTCGGGTAGGCCGAACCATCTTTTGGCACGGCAAAGGCGTGGACGAAGTGGGCATCGATCAACTTGGCGCCACTGTCGTGCGAATCAAGCCCGAATACTTTCGCCCCGCCGAAGTCGATCTGTTATTGGGCGATCCGAGAAAGATCGAGAAGGAACTAGGCTGGAAACGAACCGTCACGTTTGAAGAATTGATCGCTGAAATGGTCGATGCGGAAATGGCTCAGAACTGAATAAACAAATGCCTCGACCCTTACAACCCAAATTGTACGAGAAAGTCAAAGAGGAAGCCAAAGCCAGGTTCAAAGCATGGCCTAGCGCCTACGCTAGTGCTTGGCTTGTCAAACAGTACAAACAACGAGGTGGCACCTACGAAGGTGAACGTTCAGTCTCGAAAGGATTGGACCGTTGGTTTGCCGAAAAGTGGATCAATGTGTGCCATTGGCCCAAGAAGGTGCCATGCGGACGCCATCAATCCGATCCCAAACTTTATCCCTATTGCCGACCGAGTCGAAAAGTTAGCCCCAAAACGCCCAAGACCGTGCAGGAATTGACACCCAAAGAGATCGCCAGTCGTTGCGCTCGCAAACACCGGAATCCCAAACAGAGAGTGTCTTGATCAAATGTGAAACCACTATGACACGATGAAGAACTAGAACTTTCAATTGAACTTTGGAATTGAATTCATGTTCTGGACCCTTTGGTTAGCGTGTTCCAAGTTGTATTGTACGTGGTATGTCGCCGGAAAGTTTCACCGAGGAACGATGAAGTTAGACATAACTTTCGGTCTTCCTATGTTGTTTCTGTTGGACCTATTCCATGATGTATCCATGTTTCCCGACTCTGTTTGGGACATTCCGCAACAAATAGTGACATTGGCGTTACTATATGACGTCTGGTTTTATCACGGACACCGATTGCTACACACCCGATGGCTCAAGCGGATTCACTCGATCCATCATAATGAACCCATGCATCCGTCCAGTGGTTTGTACAGTCATCCGTTGGAATATGTCTTGGTGTTTGTGGGACCGGCCTTGTTTCTACCGTGGTGGTTGGGTTATTCGTGGTTTGTAACATGGCTCTGGATCTGCGGCGCAGTCACCAATGCGGCCCAAGCCCATACCCCAGGAAAAACCATTCATACTTTGCATCATGAATGGGGCAACGTAAACTACGGAGCCACCGAACTCTTTGATCGTCTGTGGGGCACATTTCAACCTTTATGAAATACGATACGATCAATAAATCAAACCGATACCGTGGTAAACGTGTGATAGGTATTGCCACTCACTGTAGCAAGCGAGGCGAAAACATACTTTTGGTTGAAATAACTTAATGCCAAAAGCGTAGAATTCGGAAAAAGCGACTTTTGGAACCATTTGAAGTTGCTTGAAGCATATTCGACTCCTCCATTTCCGCCTGTTAAAAACCAATAGCCATTGGCGAAGGAGAGGGAAGACGAAGTATTGGACACACCGCTGGCTGAAGGGATGGAGTTCCAAGTGGTGCCATTGGTACTTTTGTACAGACTCACAAGACTTGGCGATCCTGTTCCGTCCTTCACAACGAGAAGACCTTTACCATCCGATACCACCTGCGGACTACTCATGGCAAACGTGGGCCCAATCCACGTGGAAGTCCATGTAGCTCCGTCCGGTGTGCCCAGCGACACCACACCACTATCCAAAGTGACAAACTTGGCCAGCACTGGATCCCATGCCACAGAAATCAATGCCACAGACATGGAATTGCGCGATGTCCACGACAAACCATCCGGGGACGACATGAGCATGTTTGGACCAATCGCTACAAAAGCTGAACCGCTATAGGCGATGCAATTCGAGCCTCCAAACGAAAAGAAAATCACGGGTGTAGAGCGAACTTGTGTCCATGTCACGCCACCATCTGTTGATCGATGGAGCGACGAAGCTGTCACTGCCCAAAAATCTGTCCCATTTGTTGCCAATCCCAAGATCCCTTCGGGCAACACATACGACGGGGAAAACGTATCTCCATTGACGCTGCGGAACAGCATACCCGTACTGGAATCAGCCATCAACAGAACAGAGTTAGTGCCAGTCGTAGCCCGAATGGAACCCGAACATGCGAAAGGGGTCCAATCCAACGCATTGGTGGAAATCATATAACCCGCACTGCTTCCAATGATGGATGTAGTCGCCGTTGGCGAATCCAACACCGTCATCGCAGTTGGGAACAGATTGGGCCGAGCCATTTGCCACGAGGAGGGAGAATTCGTCGATATCCAAACTCCCAACGAATACAGACCCACCACAAACATGCTCAGCGCGGAAACGTACGAAAACAGTACGTGCGATCCTGGCAAAGCTGCGACTGGAGTGAATGTAACCCCATCCGTTGTAGTATACACCATTTGTCGATCCACAGTGCCTGCGGTCATTACAAAGCGGGCTCCATCGTTCACAATTTGATTGGTACTTACGTTGGAGCTGGTTTCTACGACCGAGGTTCGCAGTGTCCAAGTGGTTGCATCTGTGGAGGTCAGCACAGATGAAGGCGATGTCGATGCGGTACTCATCGTAACAATGAAAAGACCGATAGAATCGCACGCAACGGATGGCAAACTCACCGTCGTACCACTGGTTCGGGCGTTCCACGTAGCGCCATTATCCGTCGAATGCAGAATCGTACCTGACGCCCCCACCAGCACTGTTCCCACAAACGGATTGACCGCGCCCGCCAATAGGGCGTTGGAATTGACCGGTGTCCGCGCTGTCCATGTTGTACCATCGGTAGAGGTTGAAATGTTGCCCGCCGCGCCAAAGGCGATGGCTGTAGAAGCCGACAACACCAGTCCATTGATGGCATTGGTACCGAAATTGCTGGTCCGAGAAGTCCAGGTAACACCGTTGTCGTCCGAGGTGATCAAAAAACCGCTGGAACCCGCAACCACCCAACGACTCACGGCGGGCATGTACAAGACACAGTTCAGCGTGGTGCTGGCACTGGTCGATTGACTATACCGCGGCGTAAGCGCGTTCAAAGAACTACCCGTCATGATACCACCGCCAGTGCCCGCATGCAACGCTACAAAAGTGCCGTTTCCATATCCAACGGCATTAAATGCACCGTTCGTACTGGAATGAGTCCAAATGGCACCGTCCGTCGATGTACTGATCACATTAGTGCCTGTGGCAACGAAACGGCTTCCTAGACGTGCCACAGATGTGTAGGACACGGTGGCACGCGAAGTCTGTGCCGTCCACGCGGTGGCCAGTGCATTCGTGGTGATGATCGTTCCTGAAGCACCTACAGCCACTAACAACGTGCCTGAAGAGGTGACACGAGTCAGTGCGTTGACAGTATTGGACGTGCGTGCCGTCCAAGTGATGGCATCGGTTGACGTCACTACAACGCCACCTGTTCCCACAGCGACCAACCCAAAGGGTGAAGAATGCACCCAATTCAACGTTTGGTTCCCACCGTTGGAGGTACGGGATGTCCACGCGGTTCCATTCGTAGAAGTGAATATCTGTGCCACGGAGCCGACAGGACTGCCTACCACCACGAGGTTCGTGCCGTCGTTGCAAATGCTGGTTGGAGTGAAGGCAAAGGTAACGTTCTGTAGAGACCAGTTAGCTCCATTCGAAGAAGTCCACACACATGGGCTGTTGCTAAGTGCTGCAAGAGCATAAAACTGCCCGTTGAAAAACGTTACCGAAACCAGGTTGGGCAAACCAAACTGGGCTGCTGTCCACGTCGTGGCGTCGGCAGGATCAGTGCACCACCAGATGATACCTGCGGTTCCTGTGACATAAACAAAACGGCTGTTGCCGAAAGCCACATCAGCGATATTCTTGGGTATGGTCAATCGGGCGGAAGAGGTGGAAAACGAGATGGGATCGATGATTTCTCGTCCTGGCTCACCTGTTGGACCGGTGAGAATCGTGCTGGTACCTGCTGGACCAGGTGGACCGTCACTTCCTTTCTGAAGGAATGCCACCACCGATAGAGAAACGGCGGCCAACACCATGATACTAGTCACGATCATGAAAATCGTGGTTTTGAAATCCTTCATGGTATTTTGTTTTTCGTTACGCAATTATTTCTTCATGTAGTGAGCATAGTGAGAAAACGTGTGACCTGCTGTGCCTGTAGTCGGTCCCGACGTATGGATGGCCGGAAACACCCATCCGCCATTAATCGATGCAACATGTGTGAATGTTTGTCCTGAAGTAAATCGATACGCAGGGTTTCGATCGTACCAGTCGTTGTCGCCGTCCTTACAATAATGGATACCGGAATTGGAAAACACGAACCAGTAGTCATCTAGGTATTGAAATTGATTGGCAGTGGTGACATTGGAAGGCGAGGGCACGGCATTCCAAACCGTCATCGTCGGTTCCGTGCATTCAAAAATGACGCAGGAAGCGCTCGCCCCCATGCACCGCAGTGTGCCTTTTTGATTGGAGACAATGCGAGGATTGGCGATTGTGGCCACATGACTGGGCAGCGAAATGGAGTTCCACGAAAGCCCGTTTGCGGACGACAATAAAAACCCTGCCCCAAAGATAAGGAAAAGGCTTCTGGATTCATCCCATATGACTCCTTGCATGCTGTTCCGACCGGAAGTTTGCGTGGTCCATCCAGAGGGAGTACCGAACCGATCATATGAATCAGCTCCCAAGGCTATGATCACCAAGGGATTCGCGGCAATCACCGGAGTTCCAGCGAATGTTCCGGACCGTACCGATGTCCAGGTTATTGCATCCGTGGATGTGAATATTTGTCCGGAATGCGCCAAGAAAAAGGAACCATTCGACGCTGTCATTCCAAGAACACCACTCCCATTTACAATCCGACCAGTGCGACTCCAATTGACTCCATCTGTGGTGGAGAAGATGTGTCCTGCACATGCTTCCGTGAGTACCAATCGACCGTTTGAGGTGGCAGAATAGAACCTAGACTCTAAATTTGTGGATATATTTACATTGTAGTAGGTCCAATTCGTCAGATCCGTACTGGTGGCCATACCGTTGTTTCCACTCATAAAGTAGAGTCCATTGACACATAGCAGACGTTGCAACGATTGTAACCAGGCCACAACGGTGAACGCCCCTGTCCACGATACTCCCCCGTCAAGCGAACGAGAGATAGAACTGCCGTTCTGTCCAGCCAATTCAGACCCATTATCCACAATGATTGTAAAGTTACCCGTTCGCACGGTCCAAGGGGTGGCCAAGTCTGGCGTCGTAATGGTGGTGGCGGATGTTCCCGATGCAATCCATCTGGAATAGAAGCGTGAATACAAAACTGTTGTCAAAGTACCACTTGAGTTGGATGTCGAGGCGGTCCAATTCACGCCATCGGTGGAATAAACCACTGTCCCACTCGCGCCCACTCCCACAAAAAATCCATTCTGATAAGTGACGAAACTGACATTCGAAACAGCGAGGAACGTCCACGTAACTCCACCGTCGGTAGATACGTAAATTCCTGTAAAATTGGCACTTGCCATGACAAAGGTAGTATCACTGGCGGCTATTCGGATCGTTCCAGCATTGGCTGAAAAGCGCCAAGTCACTGCGGTCCACTGATTCCCATCCACAGAACGAAACAAAAAAGGCTGATTGTCGTCGGGAGTAGCCAAAGCTCGCGCGATGATAAACCCATGATTTTTGCTGTAGGCAATGCTTCGAAAGTCGCTATTGGCACTCAATGGATTCACGGATTTTGAAACCCATTTGGACTGATCCACAGGATTGGTGGTTTTTAGAATCATGCGCGATGCACTACTCACAAAGATGTAGGTGGTGCCATCAAAAGCATAATCCCATAACCCGCCAACTCCTTGTAAGCCAGAGACGCTCATGGTGCTCAAAGGATCCTCTGGGATGAAATCAGATCCTGGATTGCCTTTGAAGGCGTCTATGGGTTCATTCGAGCTGCCAGGTGCTCCT
Organism: uncultured Oxalobacteraceae bacterium; assembly: GCA_937996605.1. Lineage (GTDB taxonomy): Bacteria > Pseudomonadota > Gammaproteobacteria > Burkholderiales > Burkholderiaceae_D > Undibacterium. The sequence continues at coordinate 16,536 of CALKVB010000273.1, forward strand.
GCCACACCGATGTTTCCGCGTTTTCCAATACCAGCTATTGAGATGGACGAAATCACGATGGAAACCATGGTGAGGCAACACACGATGATGCAAAAGGACAAAATCCTATCCATTTGTTTATTTTCATGCCTATTCCAATTTCTGGAATCGTGGAACCCCACCATTTCCGTAAACATTTCGAACGGTCGCACGAATCGAAGCCCCAAAGGATTGCGCTTGCTTGGCACTAATTCCTCGTATAACACCATCTTTTGCTGCGTCTCCTTGTGCAGGAACGCGGTAGATGTGGGCGTTTTTGTAGTGCCGATACATTCCAGTCATGTGTTTTGCAGCATCGCTGGAGGTAGTAAAGCATGTTTCGATTTTGTTTTTCAACCATCCAAACCAACACAGTGAATCACTCGGCGAAACCAACACAAGAAATTGTTGGGTTTTCAATCACAAACGCAGAACATTTGGCGACAAAGCCAGGTAAAGGGTGAAGAATCGTGCGTCGCTTTCATCGCCTTGAACCAACGCTCCAGCGGTTGCACCGGACAGATCTGCATGGAACTTGGTGGGGAACAGCTCTTTGCAAACATAATGAAGACGACTCTCCATTTGCAACGTGGCTAACTCGGCTTCAGGCGTTCGGGCGCCATCCAACAACATCAAACCGAACATGGCGCAATACCCTTCTGGCTGATACTTTTTGAAGCGGTTCACCATGGAAAAATGCACATGCTTGTTCTTGGGATGAGAGGCTTTGCCGACCATGAATTTGCCAACAAAATCGCATTCCACCAAGAATCGAATCGCTCGAATCAAATCCGCCTCATGGCTCACCGTTCCAAAGCCTGTGCGGTCCAAGTAGTCCACGAAGTGCTTGTGAACCTTTTCGTGTGTGGTTCCATCAGCATCGATACGAAACGAACCGTTTCCATGGGATAAGACGAAAGCGTATGTGGCCGATCCGCGCTTTTGGCCGACACGAAACAGATCTTCGCCAAACGGTTTCAACGGTCCGTACTTGGCTTCGACCATTCGCACATCCTCTGCATTTTCGTCCAATTGCAGCTTTTCCTCGACATCTTTGGCCAATGTGTCCACATTCAGTTCGTCTACACGGGTATTGCACAAAAGGGCCAAAACCCGCGGGTCCAAGGCTTGTAGCTGTCGACGAACGAAAACCGACATGATGTTTCAACGGTTCAAAACGAGGTTTTGAATACTCTAAACATTTTGGCCGTGTCACAATTTTCAATGAGGGTTTGACTAGTTTAAAATTCTATTGATCAAAAATTGGGTGGGCTGAATCGACGATTTAACAAAGCAATAAATGAACCAAGAGCCTCAATGTGAGAAGGAGTCCTTACTGGCTCAACTGCGAACAATCGGTACATATCCCGCCGGAAACACGCTCAAAAAATGGATCAAGGATGTCGATGTGAGACGAACAATGGTGGAGCGATGGAAGCACGGGTTGGAACGAAGACTTGTTCTGGATCCAGGCCATCCAAAAGTGTATCGTTTACGAATCTTTTTCGACCTAGAAGATCAGATCCGCATTCAATACGTTCGCCCTGATGCATTTGGATGTAGTGTTTGGGACCGCGTAGTTCCAGAAGACGTTCTTTGTCATGGAAGTGCATGGCGAGATTTAAGACATCATGAACGGAATCAAACGCCAGCCCATCCAACCCATGAAGAGCCTTACACAGACATGCCCGACGACTATGAACGGCGAGAGAATTGAAGAGACAAGAGGCTGTTATCCCTGAAGTAATCGTTTGTGAACCAACGATTTCCTCGTTTATTGCGAGATGATTGATGACTATTCCCTGATACGAGGCTCGCAACCAAGAGATTCAAGGATGAGGCTCCGTTGACACCTCAAACCAGTTGGTCGGAACGGGCTGCCGCGATTCGCCTTGATCGAAAAGTCCGAACATGAGTGGCACAAAGCGATCTCGTGAGAGCCAAGGGCCACCGGTGCTTCTTGTTCACAACGCTTCCGAATGCAATGACGAAGATGTACACGCAGTCATTTACCCATTCGCAGAAGGCTCAAACAAGGCGCTACGACTCTTGCTGGACCTGTCCCAACGCAATGAGCAGCTGGGCCCCGACTATGACCGAGGTCCAAACGCAAGCGCCGCCCTTCTCTCGTACATGAATTGGAGATTTCATCCAGCTTGGAAGTCAGGCGATCCTTTGTCCACCGAGAAGGAGGAGGCCGCATCCGATGATGAAGTGCGAGAGTTGTATCGAAATCGACGAGAAAAGGCCGAAAAGGCGTTTCGATACGTGGTCAGCTTCGGGTTCATTGATGACGACAAATCGCTGGTCGAAGAATCCATGACATTGTATATCGATCATGTGGTTGAACTGGCGCAAAATCCCAAGAAAGTGGACCTTTTTGAGAACAAGGAACAGCAAATGCAAGCCGCGCAGTTGACCATTCAACACTTCATGTGACATGAACGGTTCGGGTCACCAAGTTTCGAAAAGCGATGCCCCGCAAAGTGGTTTCATGAGGTCACCAAGAGTTTTCTGTTCGCAGTTCAATTTTCCACCTGTATTGCCGAGTCAAAGACCATACTGTCTCCTCTTCGATCTGATACCCAATCTCCACTGGAATAAATGACACTTTCTCGACGTAGGTTTTCGGCGGATTCCATGTTGCGTTAGAAAACTTATTGTTTTCGACGTTTGCCATCACCAAAAAGACAAGATTTGGTTTCAGAGATATCTTTGCAGCCTGACATTGGTTTGGCGTGAATTTGTGAACCAACGATTTCCTCTTGTCACAGTCCCCCTGCCAAGCAGTACAGCATGCGTGTTACATGTTTATTCCAAATTGCTCTTCTGTGTTCCGTCATACTCGCATGTGTTTATCTGCCTGATCGCGGCAAGTCGGCAACGGATTGTGTTCAGACGCGGCGTTGCTATCAATCAACGCTGCTCACGCTGCAACCGCCCAGGGATACGCTCTCACTTTCGACCCTTTTGGACCAGTTGACCGTGAAAGATGGTTGGGATATGTATCGTCAACTAGCGAGCGTATTGCGGACTACCGACACCAAGATGGCTGCTTCGCGTCTCGCCGCTCAGGACTTGTTTGAGGGGATTAGTCGTTTGGAAGCGCGGCTTTCAGAAGTGGCTTCGTCCCGAGTGCTTTGGCAACGCGCTGCAGGGAAATCAAATCACTCTTCCATCCCATTGGAGATGTTACCATGTTCATTTCACCTGCGGGTCCTGGGTTACGAGACCATGTCGTCTTTGCTACGAGCGCAAATGATGCTTATCGAACTGAACGCTTCACATTCTGCTCTCAAGATGGATCTTTTGTCCCATACATGCGCGCTAACGACGCATCCCATTGACAGTGAATTCGCGGTAGGGATTATCGTTGTCACGGTTGCGCTCTTCTTGTTGCTTTCCGGATTTCCACGTTCAGCTCTGCATCTCATGGAACAAACGATTTTTGTGCTTGTGACGTTGTATGTTGTATGCTGTTTGCTCACTCTGGGCGCTGTCTCCAGCGAATGTTGTGCTCAAACGGTAGTTTTTAAGCGCGTATTGTGTCTTGTGGATTCGTGTTTAGTTGGTTTGTCAGAGCATCTACATGCCATTATGACTGGCTTGGGTGTATTCGCTATTCGATGTGGAGGGCATGTGGACGTGTAGGTCAATGTGTATTGGCACAGAACCTTCCTTTATGAAGTTGGCAAAAAAATGTGACATATCAAACCCCATGATGTTGCAACAGCGTTTGTAACGCGTACTGATCCACTTGCTGGTAATCTCCGTCCAAAATCGGCGTTGACGGTCCCCTCCAACGTTGGTTCGACAAAGTTCAGACCTTGGTTGGTCGAGTGATGAGGATGGTTGTTCATGATCGTTGTAATTGTTATGTTCCGACTACTTGACGAACGATTAAGAAAAGCAGTAACCAAAAGTTGGATGGCTGTGGCAAAAGTATGCCGTGATTTTTCAGGGCGTCGACACTCAAAGCGCACATGAAATAGGACTCTATGTAGAGGCTCATAGAACAAGTGAGTGCTGACAGTATCGTGTCCGAAAGAAGCGAAGTGCCCTCATGTGCCAAAGTTAAGCCCAGGTGTTTTAGTCATGAAATTCATTTGTGCTACAGAATATCCGCGAAGCGGATCAATATCTAATAGCATTTCAAACATCGAAACCGGTTTATTTTTAAAATGGGCTGGGCTTACAATCCGGGACCTGACGGTAGGCCTAGTGATCATCATAACGACAATTCTTTGCTTCTTCATCATCGTTGTCACCATGTCGAGACCCATCTCATAAAAGTTCGGACCATGGTTGGTCGAGTGGTGATGTGGTCAAGCATGATGAGGGCTGGTTGTTCATTATCTCATCAAATGTTATGCTCCGACTACACACGAAACGGTGGTTAACGTTCCTCTGGAATGGGTCACTGATTTCATTGTGTGATCACTCAAGGATTTACACAAAACGAGGCTCTATGTCGCGTTTCATAGAAAAAGAGATAGGCCTTATTGGCAGACTTTGCTTGCGTGGAATAACAGAAATAGGAAGGTGTATTGGTGAAGATACGAGCTGGAAGGTGCCACAGATCGTACATGAGATCCACAGAGGAAACACGAAGGAATGAAGGCGAAAAGAATGCAAAAGGCATGGAAGCAACACACTAGGCAGGCGGAACGAGGCGCGCGGAAGATTCGGAAGCGGGCCGATGGGGCGAGTTGGGGACACGCCAACGCTCAAGGTTGCACGGTTTTGGGGCGAAGAACAAAGATGGTGGCTGGACAATCACTTATCAACATTTCTATTTGGAGATGTGGATTTGGAAAGCTTACATTTGGATTCGTGAAATGCAACCCTGTAACAATACACCACAAAGATGGCGCAAAAATGGCAAGATTCGCTTCCCGACAATGTATCAGGCGCGAAACTCAGATCATTGTCCAAAACGATCATGCGAAGTATGCGGGATGCACCAGATGACGACCACCAGTTGTGCCACCGGATTCCAAATGAAGTTCTACGACTGTCGCACGAAGCGTGCGTATCAAAGCACAAATTGTCGCGTTCAATTACAGTTCTGACAACATCCGTCGTTCTTCATACAACAAGGAACATCGCGACATGGAGAACGCGTTCAAGAAAGGGGTCATCAAGTCTATCCTTTATCGGCAAAAAGCATCTGCTATGTTACCCGCGCTGAAAAACTTTCACGATTGGCCTGGAGGCGCGTCGCATATTGTTGCTTCACACAATGCTCAAGTGAGGACCCGTATACATTCGTTTTGTATCCGAACTTGATATGCGTAATTTCATCACCTCTGCTACATTTGCAGTATATCCAATGTCGTGCATGCGATCATGTAAACGTGTTGTACGTTCCAAGAACAATCGTATCTAGAAATGGAAACTCCAGTAACACAAAACGTCGTTAGCCAAAGAAAAGAACCTTGCAAGAAAGAGTATGACTTCAATCAACCGAAAAACGTAACCATATGGCCGGAATCGCATTGGTTGCGGCAAAAACGCATTCGCAAAACAAATTGTTGTCGCTCCTCTGGGCTTTCAGTAATGAAAAACCCTTGGCCACATCATGGCTATTCCGTGAATACCAGCCTTAACTCGGGCTTAGGCCGTGCAATCAAACCCTCGAGTGTGACACGGCACAGTTATATCAAATCGTGATCAATACAATCAAACCCTCGTTGCGACGAGTGTGACACGGCACAATTGTGTTGAATCGAAATCAATAGAATTAAAACCTCGTTACGAATTGTTCCAACGAGTGTGACACGGCACAATTGTTCTGAATAACGATCAATACAATCAAACCCTCGTTACGAATTGGCACACGTCCCTTTGCATTAGAAAACAATCAACACCATCAAACCCTCGTTTCAGGAAGAAATGATTGACTCCACGGTGGCACGCCGAGACCTTGGTGAAACGGGTGCCGCATGCACAATTGGTTATGTTTCCTGGTAGTCACAACCAGGCCTTTCAGCGCGGTCACTTGGATGATTGGTGGCCGCAAGTGTTGGCGGGTCTGGGTTGATCGACATAGCGAATCATACAACCGATGGGAATCTTGATCGGATAATTCCTCGTTTCGTTTTGGATTCATCATTTGAGTCGAGATAAATATTCACGCGAAACCACTTTGAAACTGATAAACTCCTGATCCACAAATCCTTTGCACACCACACCTTCCGAGGGATGACCGTTGGCGTACAACCGCGGATTGACAAAGTTCATAAGATCTTGCCAACTTTGGAATCCGCACTCTTCCAAAGTCTTGTCCTGGAACAAAACAGGTACCGTGGGGACACCCAATTCCGCAGCGATCTTTTGCACGTCCGCCCACGGCAAGTAACGACCTTGCTTGGAATTCCACACGTTGAACATCGCGAAATCAATCTGCTTGGTTCGAAGTCGATTATGGTTGACATTGGGCCCAAAGATTTCTCCTTGCACTGCCAGGTCTGGGTACGCCTTCATTTTCTCTCGCAGATTGTACCGAAAATCAATCTCAAAATAATGGGCCAGACTCTTGTTATGTGCACCCGTAATAAGCTCGAAGTTGCGAGACGCCAATCCACCGGCCCAAAATGTGGCGGAACAGCCATCAATCTTTTCGGTGATCGTCACCGGAACCTTGGCCTCCCACAACTTTCGAAACAAGGCGGGGTTGCGTTGCACATTTTCCTCGTCGGTCTTGGCAATGTGTGATGGAAACATTCGTCGTTCCACTCCATTCTCCTTCTTGGCATTTCTCGGTTGATATTGATACTTTTCCTCTTCTGCCACATACTTGCGAACCTTCATGGACTTGGTCACATCCATGCCCTCCGTCATCTGATGTTCGTCCAGTCCATAGTATTTGGCAAACCGCAAAGGCAAAGCCAGACCTTGAGAATAAATACACGCCATCTTCATGGTGCGGATCCGCCATTTTCTCGGCTTGAGAAAGTCAAGCTCGGGGTTGTATTCATCCAAGAGTGCGTCTGGCTCAAAAAACACGCATAACTGTGGCTTTTCAAGGATACCCGGAAAATCACTCGGTTTGAAAATGACAGTGTATCCCAGCACTTGTCCCTCAACGATCTGATCTTTCCCTGCAATGGGTCCAACAAAACGCAAGTATTGCACCGACGCCAATTGGCGCTTGTCTTCTTCCACTCCTATATCTTCGGTCGAACTCATTTTTTTTTCCATCTATACCGTGGTATAAACCCGAACATTGTGAAACAATAGGTGAAACCAAGTTTCAATTGAAGAACTATCGATCTGATTGCGTTTTAGGAAAACGCTTCCCAATGAATATACCCAGATCCACAAAAAATGCAGTTGGAAACACGTAAACATGATCGTTCCATTTGAACACATGCACTTGATTTCGCCGATTTACAACTTCATCATTAAAGGTGTCGATGTCGATCCAGCAAACATAGGGGCACTCCGGCATCACCCATTGAGTCAAATCCGTCGGAGTAATCTGCTCGTCGTAACCATTGATTTCACTTGCCGGATATGTGGAGCCTCCCATTTGAATCATCACAGTATCGTTGATCAATCGAAAGAAGAAAATCAAGTTTTCGCCTCCAAAATCGCGTTCCCAATGTATTTCTTGCATGGCTTCGCATCCTATGACACACGAAACTCCTAAAGCTTTACGAGTTCAAGGTTTCACATAAGAATTACGACAAAAGCTGCACTCTCGTTCGCAAGCTGTTTCTCCTCGAAAGTACACTACTTGTTGGGGAAAACGTGTCTTGGAAGGAATGCACTTTGGATCAATCAGCATGGCCAGGATCACTTCAGGATCGCCGGCTCCATCAAGCATGGCAGCATCCTTCGCCCAATTTTTGTGACAATTTGGATCGTTGAAATCCAGCGACACTTTGGCCCAAGAACTCAATATCACCAAGTGGAGAAGCATGTCATCGCCGCGCAGACACCATAATTCTCCACCTAAGGAGGTACATTTGCCTTCAAAATGCAAATCGTACGATTGTGGGATTTCCATCCATGCTTGGTACCACCGTAGTTTGAATGTCGTCATCGAATCATCCAGCTCCAAACGAACGTCCGTTTGGCCGCAACTCCCGTGATCATGGAAACGATATTCCGGCATGTTATGGTATTTCGTCGCTTGGAAAGCTCTTTGGTTTTGCATGCTGAGCCATGGTTTCGTATTGACAGAAACTCTTTTGCCATCGCATCATGGGGCAAGTGCCAAACTCTCGTCTCGATCCCATCAGCTGGCGTTTAGTGGAGATGAAGAATTCTCCGGAGGAAAAACGCCGAAGAACCTGTTTGTCGTTGATACCGCGAATGGTGCAAGATGGCTACCTCCCAATCCTGAACATGACCGACGAATTCTATTATGGCTACGAATCGCTAGAACTTCAAAAACTTGAATCACTTGTTGCGCAAGCTCAAGCGGCTCGAATTGATAAATCTGAAAAAACGAGACATTACTAGCGGAAGTTTACATTTCCAACTTTCACATAAATCCAAAACTCTTGCCTTTCCAATAACACGCAATGGCAACCATCGAGTTAAGCTCCAACCTTTTGGCGTTGATCATCCAGCACCACCAAAAGAAGTATCCGATCGTGGTCGAGAATGAAGAAGAATTCAATCGTTTCAAAGCTGGGTTGAAAATGCTGGATCCCGAGTTTGAAGTCGTGAGCCATGTTACGGATGGAAAAGTGATTGTCAATCCCAAAGTCAAGTCAGACGAATGGGTGGAACTCTCCGAACCAGAGAAAAAGGAGTCGGAGGAAGAGCCGCTGCAAAAGCTGGAGAAACCAGAACCGCAACCGACAGCCGAAATGTCTTTGGAACAGCTGGTGGATTTGCTCAATCAGCGACTAGTTGTGCTGAATAAGGGTGACGACATTTACATTCCGCCAACTGGTCAGTCTCTTACCATCACGGATCGCAAGCAAGCTTTGATTGGAGCATGTGGAACACTGAAGACGAAGTACTCCACGGACTCTCGTTTGTTCGAGTGGTCTCACCTATTTCACCCGTCTACCATCGAATACTTGGAGTTTCTGCCCACCACGATCCCCAACCACTCCAAGGAACAAACACTGGCATTGTACCGTAAGCTTCTGCCCACGGAACTACTGATCAAGCTTGGACTCGAGTCTGTTGAATTTGAATTCTCCTTCAAGGCGGGCGATCACGTTTATCGAGTTTCCGCAGGCCTTTTGACCAAGATGGTGGTGAAAGAGGTGAAAGGCAACGACGTGTACCTTTTCCGTGAAGTGGTGAAGATTTCCAAGAAGCCTCTGAGTGAAATGCAGATTCTTCCCATCACCCTACCGGGCAAAACATCCCAAGAGACTTATCAGATCTACCAAGATATGTTTCCTTGCAAGACATTGTCCATTGCGTTGAACAAGTTTGAACTGGGTGACGTTCTCGTGGTGAAAGATACCGTGGGTGCCAAATGTGGTGCCGAGATCTATGCCATCGACGCAAGCCGCATCGGTATCCACTATTTACAGTGGGGGGAAAGATACGACGAGTGGATCTCGATTGACTCAGACAGAATCTTTCCAGAGTATTGCTTCAACACGAAACACATCATCCTTTACCCAGATGTCAAGATGGTGGATGAGTTCAAGAATATCGGCCTTTTGCTAACATACGAAAATATCGCATGCTTGGCCAAAAAAGGTGTCGTCATGACTCTGTGTGACAGACTTATTGATTTCAAAGGTACATATCTCTTCAGGGTCAATTGGGGTGGAGTCTGGTGTATCATTCATTCGTGCCAACCGTTTCGTGATGACATTCGAGAGCTCGTACGTTATCTTGTCTGACCTATGACGTTGTTGATAAATACAAGAACACTGTGAAACCATAGCGAAACACACATGAATGGCATCGCACAATCGACTTATGATTCTGGAACCATGGAATCCGTCAAGACCTTGCTTTTGGAACGAACTAGCCCTCCTTACTGGGCTGTGAAATACTTCTGGATCCAAGATACTGTCTTTGCCAACATTTCAAAACATCCCTTGCAAACCAAGCAACAAGCTGGTCAATTTCTTCACACAAAACCGGGAGAGGATGCGTCGCACGCAGTGATTCCACTGACACAAATGGATGCCATTCTTCCGAAATGGTTATGGGCTAGAAAGCTGCGAGTATCTGCCGTGGATTTTGATTTGGATTGGTAAAATATGATCGAAAACATCCAAATAAAGTAACATGTTTAAGGGCACTGATATGAAGATTATCCTTGCTGTACTGATCGTGCTGGGATTAGGAATGGTTGCAGGAATTACGTTGGGTGCGATATGTATTCAAAGACACGGTTTCACCAAGTACTATGCGTCAGAATTTGGTGGTTTCGGAGCGGAAACGGGTTACAAACACGGTTTGGGAACAGTCCCGAAACTTACACAAATTGTGGCCAGATGTGTCCAAAACATTGATAGTTCAGGCGATTCCTACAAGCGATGGACTGTAGGTGAAGAAATTGTGGTGGTGCCAAGTCCAAATTTTTTCGTACGTTGTAACAGCGATACATGTACGCTGATCTGGACTTCGCAAAACGTTGTGATTGGAAGTCAAACCTTCAATTTAGATTCGCCAGGAACTGGTACCCAATGGCTATTCGGAGTGCGCGCATATGCTTGAATTCCTGGATCCGCTTCTGCTTTGCAGCTGAAAGATGGTTTCTCACAGGTTGCTTCGTGGCGGATCGGTTTCAAACGCCACCTGAAATATGTGATCCGATCGGCTCCATGTAAACCACAAGTGACCTTGATGCAAAACCGCATCACCCGCTTTCAACTCCAATACACCTTTTCTTTCCACGATCAATTGAGCCGTTCCATGCATCAAGACTTGAACGACTACGTGTTCACGTGTCCAAGTTGCCTGCGCAGTAACGCGCACCGATCGCTGAACCAAAGCCTCGGCCATGGGTTGAATGAATGGAACCAACGTTTCTGGAGAACGCATGGTGTCCTGATCCACCCATTGCGGCAAAAGCACGACTCCATCCAACTCAAAACGTTGGCGCAGCATTTTCTTTAAAAGACTATCGTCTTTGCATTCAAGTCTAAAAGACTTTTAAAAAAGACTATCGTCTTTGCATTTAAGTCTAAAAGACTTTTAAAAAAGACTATCGTCTTTGCATTTAAGTTTTAAAAAAGACTATCGTCTTTGCATTCAAGTCTAAAAGACATCAAAGAAAAACATGTCTGTGCGATTGATCAGTTATACCAAGGCCGTGGATTCCCTGGCCGACACTTTGGATTCTCCGCAAGATGTAGTGGCCTTTTGTGCGCGTATATCGAATCCGTCCAATCAGATGAACACAGAGACGTCCGAAAAGTTGCTCAAGTATTTAATCAAGCACAAGCACTTTTCTCCGTTTGAAATGGTGTCGGTGTGTATGGAAATCAACACCACACGAGACATTGCCCGCCAAATCTTGCGTCATCGATCCTTTTCCTTTCAAGAGTTCTCTCAACGTTACGCCGATCCCACCGATGAGTTGTCGTTTTCCATCCGAGAGGCTCGTCTGCAAGATCGAACCAATCGTCAAAACAGCATTCCTTTGTCAGAAGAATCCAAGGAATTGGATCTTTGGTGGCGCCAAGCGCAACAAGAATTGATCGAAAAGGCCAAACAAACCTACCAACAAGCCATTGAACGCGGCATGGCCAAGGAGCAAGCGCGAGCCGTGCTTCCCGAAGGATTAACCAATTCACGTCTTTTGGTTCAAGGCACTTTACGCTCGTGGATTCACTATGTCGAACTGCGCAGCGCCAATGGAACTCAGAAAGAACATGCCGAAATTGCCAAGGCATGTGGCTGCCTTTTAGCGGATCTGTGTCCAGCGCTGTTCCAAAAATAAAAAATATCAGATAGATTCGTCTGATTTTATCACATACGAATCATAGATTCAAAAGGAAATGGACATCTGTGAAGAATTTAACCGTTTGAGTGTTTCCAATACTCAAGAATCGGTTGTTTTGCAACACTTGCAGCGCTTTGAATTCGGGTTGGACCCGTCTTCACTGCTGGGCCTGGTTCGAACCACCAAATCCTTGATTGCCGGATCGTTCATCCTCGATTGTGTGCTGGGCACCAATTATGCGGAAGATATTGACATTTTTGTTCCCCTGGAAAGCCAAACCGTATGGATGTCGGTGCTTCAGGAGATCGCCGAAGAGAAAGTGCACTACGACAAGCATTCGATGTACGGTGATTTACCTGGCATCAGCCGTCAAATCCGGTTTGCAGCCTTGAACGTCATGTTTTGCCAAGATCCTTCAAAGGTGATCCAAGAGTTTGATTTGGATCTATGCCGAGCCTCCTATGATGGCGTCCAGTTCCTTCGCTGTGAACAAGTCTCTTCCAAACGAATGCATATTCTGCGACCTTTTCCAGTCTTTGGCAAAGGCATGAAAGGATTGAACAATTGGAGAATCGATCGAATCATCAAGTATCATCAACGAGGATTCAAGATTTGCGGCACACAACATTTAGGAGAATTCATTCGGCAAATGGGCTACATTGGACAGATCTTTTTGCCTCACGACTACGACGAACGAGAATTTACGGAACGCTTTTATGTACTCATGATGCATATGGCGAATGCGCCGCACATGTTTGAAGCATGATCAACACAATGGATGACGATTCTTTCCATGCATTCGAGCGCCCCGACCCGATACGGCACGAGTGAGCCGTTGCGGTCGACAAATCATGATGTTGTTTCTTTCAAATACAAATCAATGCACGAACACATCCATTCCAACACTTGCTTGACTTCTTCCATGAGGCGTTGAAGATCATCCGATTCGGGCTGTTCAGTTTGGTTTCGGAACATGGCCTCGATCCCACCGAGCGACTTGCCAGCCCACACAGTGAATTGTCTGGGCTCAACGTAGGCGTTTCCGACACGAAGGGTGAGCGAGTTTCGCCGAAAGGAAACCAATTCGCAATAGAGAATCACTTTGTCCTCTTCGTAGGGCACTGAAAAATAGGCGTTTCGGAACTCTGTTCTTCTCGCATCGGCTGGCCAGCTTCCAGGCACCAAAATCTCGCGTTTCTTGCCAAATACATGAGTCTCGGATTGAAGCATCTTTGGCAGATGGAGAAATTCTCGCATGATTAGAGGCAGAACTCGGTCAGACAGATCTTCTAGTTTTTGGTTTCTGTCAAACAAATAAGCGTTACGCATACCCAAATAATGAAGCAAAGTCAATTTTTTGAGCAAGGTTCTGTCTTGGGATAGAGTTTGTGACATCTTTGGATTTAGAGAAGTGAAACTTCTCGATCAAAGAATTTCAATTCTTCAGAGATCCGTCTGATCGAACTGAACTGGTTTCTCACGCTTCATTCTTCCCTTCTCGTTCTTGCCTCGAAAACGATCTCGCTGCCTTTTGTTGCACACATGTTTCGAAGAAGTACATTTGACTTCAAAACAGTATTTACAGGTAGCTAGACCCGCGTGCTTGATAAAAACCTTTTTGGGGTTTTTGCAACCGATATGTTTCCCTGCGGATTGGATTTGCTCCGAAACGCGTCCCAAAAAGAAATAGTCTCCACAACGATCACAGTATCGAAAGGTGAGGATCTCTTCGGGTTTGCACTCGCACGCCATGTTTATTGAGGTTCACGCAAAAATGTGGGGGTTCATGCAAACGCGTCGAACGCATTGATAATTTTATTCCGGCACTCGAATCGAATATTCATACACACGATCTCGATCCATGGCTTTGTTGACGGCACACATAGCACAGTGTTTTCGCGTTCCCATCACCCAGACGCCCACGGAACCAATGTATTCTTCATGAAACACGCGTGGAGCGCATGGGCAGTTGGGGCACTCTTGCTTGCATTCCGGACATCTTTGAATGGCCCGTTGTTGCATGTATTGAATGCGAATGGGTCGGCTGTCTTCCTCCATCCGATAGGCCACATCGCACAACTGGTTCAGCACGGTCGCCACTTGGTCGTGAACAGGATTGGTGCTAAACCCCTCGTTCTCCATTGTGTCGAGGGCATTGGCCAAGCCGTCCATGGTTGCCAACACATCTTCAAACTTGGCCTTGGCGCGGCTCACCTCTTGCGGAACCTCGGTCGCATAGCGATCGAACACGGCTCGTCGCGGCGTGGATGGAAGTGTTGAAACGGCGGAGATAGACATTGACTTTGACAATCAATTTTTTGGGAAAATGAAGCAAGAACACACCGAGTCGACAAGCGGTTTTCGAACTCAATTTTCATATATATATATATATACGTGGCTACGGCAACTGTCCTTGGCGTGACACGTGATTGCAGCACGCCTTGACCACCTTGTCCCCTCGTGCTTGATGTTCCAATCGATGACCAACCTGATCCAATACCGCCTTGCATCCTCGAGCCAAATTTTTCATTCGCTTCTGAAACATCTCCACATTCAATTGAAACTCGGCATCGTCCGCATAGCGAGCAAATGTGCCCAAATGGGTCAATCCCTCCAACACTGATTCTTTGCGTTCTTCCAAATCCTTCAGTTGTTCCATCATCTGTCCCAATTCATGCGGATGCACATGATCATCGTGAAAATTCAGAAATGTGCTTGTCTCATAACAATGAAGCAATTCTTCCGCCTTGTCAAACGTTTTTCCAATCGCATTCATAATGGCCGTTCGAGAGTCTCCCGAAATGGTGCGTTTCAGCCAGGACAAGGATCGGTTTTCAAAATACAATTGGTCCCCAACAATCGCCAACGTTTGATGGTGAGCCACACGAGCAATCACATTCAAGTTGTTCATGATGTCTCGAAACACCACAGACAAAGCCATGGTATGTTTATTTTCGACGAAAAAAGATCACTACCTCACCATCCAATCCGTGATGTGCGCGCGAAGCTTGGGATGTTGGACCAAACCGGCCTTCACCACTGTCTGCATGTTTGCATCGCCCTTGTCCTTTGCCATTTCCCAAGCATCCTCCCAATCCAGTCGTCCCAATGCAGCCGAGGCCACCAACGATCGAACCTCCTCGATCTGCCCATTCCACACCGCGGTAAGCAGCATTGTTCTTGTGCTAGTTGGGCCAGACAAATGAATGGGACGGGGACTCAGCGACACCTTGCTCATCCATTCACTCACTTCTTCCTCCATGGCGGCTTGGTGTGCCACCGTCCTTGGGACGCGCCTCCGTTTTCACTCGTTTGGTTTCAGATTGTTCGGCCAAAGCTTCCACGTTTCGAAGTCGTTTCAAAGCAGACGACACCATTTGCTCATGTTCATTAAACTCGCTGCGACGACACAAGGGACATTTGGCAGCAGAAGCACCATTTTCCAACAGAATGCTCCGCGTACAATCACCGCATAAGGCATGCTTGCAAATGGGTAGTTCCACCAACTTACAGTCATCCTCTCGACAAACCGCACATTCATCCACCTTGTCCAACCACTTGAGCTTGACTCGAAACATTTTCGTGCATGGCGGACACAATTTGAGCCCGCCCAATGAAGGCGGTGCACCCGATTCCGATTTGGCCAGAAAATTCCGACACACCTTGATATTCACACATGGCTTTGCAAACATGACTCGCTGTTTTTGTCTCGCAATTTTTATTTTCAAACTCTGGGATGGTTTTGCAAGTCCAAAAGAAAAAATCCTCTGATTCGTATTTGAGGTTTTTCGACCAGAACACAAACCATTTTCCCAAATCAACCATGAACCACGTCACGCAACTTCAGGAGCAGCGTGCCAACCTTTTGCAACGCTTAGCACAAACGCAACAAGAGTTGAATGCTTTGGACGCCGAGATCGAAACCGCAGAAGACGAAATTCGCAGAAGCCGAGAATTCGAATTGGAAAAGACGTTCCAACTGGATTATAATCATTTTCAATCGACGCATGATCGTTCCATCTATGACGAGGCGCTGCAACGACTAGAGAAAATGTATCGACGATTGGAAAGGAAATCGGGCACGGTATGGGATACGTTTTTATCTCGGGGAATACAAGCGTTCAAAGTGGAGCGAGCGACAGGAGATGTGTATCATACGGGCAAACATCCCAAATGCAACATCATCCGAGATCCTCCTCATATTCTATGCCAGAAACTTGGAAAACGCTATATGTGATCACCAATACAACTGACAATTCACACATCAATCACAATGCATGGAATTTGCTTTTTCTCGGCTTTTCGTATTGAATCCCACGTCCCTTTGCTCTGCCGTGACGGAAAGGCCACCAACAGCTGGGACGCGTTGACGATTTGCGTGTTTCGTGCTAGACATGCAGCCCGGAAAATGGGATGCTCCACTTCCTTTGCGTGCAACTGAATTTTGAGTGTCATTCTGTGACATGTGTTTGTATCCTTCGGTGCATAAGAAACGCTGTTCAAGTTGCACGCCGTGAAGGGTGTCTCCATTTGTCGATCATTGTACGTGCACACATCTGCAAATCCGATGTGGCCATAATTTTGCGACGCACGCTACCGATAAATTGCTGCAGCAGTTTGCGTGGAAATTCTGTAATGACGTCGCTTACGAACTCCAATCGAACTCTGATTGCATCCAACCTATCTCCTGCATCGTCTGAAGATACTTTGCTATCGTATTTCACTCAATTTGGAGAAATCGAGTCCGGAAGGATCGAGACATTTGACGGAAAGCCTCAATTCAGAGTGCGATACTCTTCTCCGGTGAGCGCATCAATAGCCCTCAATTCAGCCCAACATCAGCGTGTGGATGGGTATCAACTGGAATTGAAGTATGAAAAAGACAAATCGAAAGCTGGAAGTGATTCTAGAAAAACTAGCGTTTTTCGACCAAAACACGATAGTGCTCCAGATCGGAAGCGAGATCATGATTTGTCCGAGACCGTTGAACAGAAATTTTCAGTCCCAAGGCGTTTACACTATATTGATCCTGCGTTCTCGCTCGACCTACACTACGAACAATCGCGCTTTGTAATTTCTGAGAAACATTTTCGTACATCTGTCAGTTTGACTGCCGATGGAGTGCACTGTACGTGCGGACGATTTCGTCTTCGTATGCTCTGTCGTCACCTTCGAGCAGTGTTTTTGAAAGGTTCAAGCTCCGACTCGAACATCGACAATGTCTTTCGAAACAGGATTCTTCAGTTTGCAAAACCAAGTCAAAGATCACGTCTAGAGCGTCAATCTGGAAGAAATCAACGAATCTCTGACCGAGATCCGATAGGATCTCTAAGAGATTTTCCAACCTCTGCGCGAGATCCGACAGGATCTCTAAGAGATAGTGGATCAGGTGTGTTTGCGTTTATTTGTGGACAATGCCACTTTATGAAACTAATCTCAGGTCTAACGTAGGTAATTCAACTATCATTGAATCTTCAAACGCGATGGATATCGGCAGTATTAGCGCACAGACGGGAACCCAGAATGCCGCTCCATTCATGTCAAATGACCATGAAGCCAAAGGTGCAGTCCCGGTTCCCATGGATGTAGATGAGCCGAGAATTTCTGGTCACCTCCAGACTCTCGAAGTACGACCAAATCCATTGGCAAGATCTCTTCGCTCCGCTCTTTCGCTTATGGGATTTCAGGATGAATGGATAAACGATGCGGACGACACGCTTGTTGAGTCGCCAACTGATCTTCGCAATCATTTTTTGGATTTTGTTAACGGACTGGGACATCTTCCGGTATCAGAGGTGTTCGACAATGACACAATCAACGTGCTGAGCTTATCCGGAAAGTCCTTGGATATTCTGATAGATATTTCCAATCATTTTCCATTTTGGGTGATGGTTGGTAACCCGATGACCAATCCAAATGTATGGGTACAGGACAATATTCCCATTGGGGCAGATGCCAAGTCCTCCATAACGTACAACAAATTGGGTCTAACGTCGGACTTCACGTATGGCAACGTACGTATTTCAGACGAAACTTTTTTTAATCTCACCAAGGAACGACGCGAAGGTGCAATGTATTTCCATGCAACTACTTGGGAACATGTGCCCTCTCTTCTAACGGCAATCGAAATCAAAGGTCGCACAAACACTGACTTTAGTCGCACTGGGGCGTTTTACTTGGGAAGAAACTTTGAAGATGCCGTCGATTGGGGATTGAAGAGAGCGAAAAACGTGTATACGAATAAGTTATGTATTTTCGTCTATCGACTGCCTACCCAGACACTTAGAGAGCACGTTCCGAATATCGATTTCGGGGAAGCGTATTCTGCAGACTGGGATCGATTTGTACGACTCTGCAGAAGAGAGCAGCTTTCTGTCAGTGAGATGGCTGAGTTCCAACGAAAACACAATGAATTGTGCTGGATTTACGGACCACAATGTGCTTCTGTCCATGCAGCAGACTTTGTAGCACGGGATCCACTGGCGACACGTCGCGCAACCCAGCTATGTTTGCATAAGCCAGGTATCGCCGGTGTTATACATAGAAATCAAGTTGGTGTTGTGTATTTGGACCCGGAACGGGTACTTCTATGCTTGAAAGACATGCTCGGCGGTTTGTTTGATCAATGGAAGAGAGCTTTCGATGTAAGGAATCGACAAGCGAACTGATCGGTTCTCAAGCATCAACGGGTGGCTGCCCATCTTGTGCACGCTTCGACCGACAGTCGTCAAGTCTTCTTCTCCTCCTTCTTCGTTTTTATCCGTCAGTTCCAGATCCGAATCGTCTGAGACTTCGGAATCCGATTCCATCACGATCTCGCCGTGATAGGTGACAACTAACCCGTGATCCACCACTTGGGTCCGCGGGTTCATCAGTGACGTCAAAGTCTGCACCCATGTCGATTCATCATAATTTAGAAGCGCAAATAAACTCCATTGCTTTGCGAGGTTTACCTCATCACGTTCAGCTGACGATCGGCTCAACAAAAGGTCACACCCATTCAATCTGCACCGAAACGGGGTTGTGATCCGATCCAAACTCATCGATGGTGCGCTGAAAACAGGCCACGCGGTGTCGAATCGGGTCATTCCATACTTTGGTGCTCCCAATCCTGGCATTCGTATACACGTGGTCAATC
>CALKVB010000274.1 GCA_937996605.1 uncultured Oxalobacteraceae bacterium
TCAGAGATATCATTGCCGTACGAATTGCCACATCATTTTGGATCGACGTGAAATAAGCTAAGGTAGGCAACAATAACAGCAAACCAAGATACCAATAACGAAGTGAAAATCTCTGCTGAAGAAATTCGGCGATGATCGCCATATAAAAAATTAAGGATAAAACGATACAGCCATTGCCAAGCACAACTGAAAGCACATCTGGTACTACGCCCCGCAGCAGACCTGTGATGATCCAACCGAGCGCTTGAACCGCAGTAGCATACGCCCAATGCGAGACGGCTTTGACCTGCCCCAAAGGACCTCGCGCCACCAATGCCAGACCAAGCGAAATCAGTACGGTGCTGAGCGTGATGATAAAAACTACGGTGCGTGCGTCAAGAGCCATTGTTATGCGTAGTGAGTCGTTTATCGAGGGAAGCGCAAAGACATGCCTTGCGGCAACTCTAAAGTATCACTGTGTGAATTGTTTCGTCATCACAATTCTCAACATTTGCGGTATCGGTACCACAAGGGAGTTACAACAAGTTCTTTTGACAAATCTTTTTAACAATAGATTTAATCTAAAAAAAAACGCGGAGATACTACGCCGCGCTTTTGATGCCATCGTTTATCAACCCTGTTTGAGTTCTGCTCTACTTCTGCAAATTACTCAAGAGTTCACCGATCTTTGGTTCAGGTTTCCAGTAATTCGGTCCCTTCATCACCTTGCCGCGTTCATCATAAATTGGGAGCCCATCTGCGCCTAACTTAGAAAAATTAGACTGCATAATAATAGCTAACACCTGATCTAAAGGTAAGCCAAACTTGGCCATCTCTGAGGCGCAGTAAACTTGAATGTCGCCTAATAAATCTGCCAGCATCGTCAATACTTCAATTGGATCTTTTCCCGCTTGCTGGGCGGCGATAATGTCATCTATTTCGTGCACCTCTTCGATCAAGATATCCTTGAACGCCGCCATACGTTCTGCCGCTGGCACACCCACGTCTAAGGTTGGAACTGCATTGACCGGCAGTTTGTAAATGCCATTGAACTTAGCGATATCGTTTGCAAACTCACTCATTATTTCTCACATTCACGAAAAGATTTCAGAACACCCATTTATGATCGTCTTACCCAAAAATACCGTAGCACAAAAACGATCAAGCCTAATGCAAACCATCGAAAAGAAAGCAGCACTTCATGCCAAGAATTATCGGCAATGCCACTCCAAATTTCGATATCCATACCCTGAAAATCAAAATTTTCAGCCTTCACCAAGGCTAATGCGAGTGCCACCGTTTGCTGTTCTTTAAAACGAGTTGCTGGTGCTGCTTTAACCAAAACAAGTTCCTCACCCGCTTTGACATTGTTTTTGGAAAGCCCCGGAAAGACGCTACTACGAACACCGCCATCGACCACCCAGCCTGACTGCCACAAGGTACTCACATTGCCATCGAACCTTGCTTTTCCTCTCAGTGTTACAACCACTGTGTAAGGGCTAGACTCACGATCGACTTGTAAATTAGGACCTATCCATTCCTCGCTTTCAGCTTCCATCGCAGTCACTTGATTAAGTTCTTTCAGATTCGCGGCTGGATTGATGAAAGTTTGGAACTTGGCGACCTGTTGCTCGGGCACGCTATATTGCGCAACTAACTTTCTCCC
>CALKVB010000275.1 GCA_937996605.1 uncultured Oxalobacteraceae bacterium
ATGATCGTTAATGCAGAAAATTATTTTGGTGATGGCTCAATGTGCTTAGTTGAAATTAAACTGGCAGACCAAATCGAAGGTAAAGTTCATCTGGGATCCTCGACGGGCCCGATACTGCATTTTCAAACATTACCGTATGCCTATCTCGACATCACGGAGTAAAGCGTGGATTGCTATGTATATTACAAGGCCAGTGTGAGTGATGAGCAAGAAATTATCGCTTGCTTTCAAAGGTTGCGGCATTCGCTTGAAAAATTGGGGCTCGCACCAGTTTTACAGAGGCGTCCTGAAAGTAAGAATTCCATGCATACATGGATGGAGACTTACACAGAGATTCCAAATGATTTTGATGTCATCATTGGTTCATGCGTAATTGCATCAGGCTTAATGAATTTTGTCATCGGTGATAGACATGCTGAGCGCTTCATCCGCATTTGATAGGGCCATAACAGATGAAAAAAGAGGGAGAGCCGTAATCGCTTTCCCTCTTTCATTATTACATCACCAAACCCTAAGGTATTAGCTTAATTCTTCCAATCTTAGCTTTGTAACTTTTCCAGATACAGAAGAAAGCGCTTCAATGCGTGCAATTGCAGCGTCCACATTCTTTTCTTGAGTCTGGTGGGTCAACATGATGATATCGGTCTTAGACTCCCCTTCACCCGGCTCTTTTTGCAACATTGCGTCAATTGAGATGGAAAACTCTGCCAAAATTTTGGTGACGTCTGCCAATACACCAGGTTTATCTTCGACGCGCATACGCAAATAATAACTGGTATACACTTCGGAGATTGGTAACACGGTGAGATCACTTAGCGCATTCGGTTGGAAGGCCAAATAGGGAACGCGATGTTCAGGATCAGCAGAGGCTAAACGAGTGATGTCGACCACATCAGCAATCACGGAGGACGCGGTCGGTTCCGAACCAGCACCTTTGCCGTAATACAAAGTCGCACCTACAGCATCGCCTTGTACCAAGACCGCATTCATCGCGCCCTCAACATTCGCGATCAAACGTTTTTCCGGGATTAAGGTTGGATGAACCCGTAATTCGATACCTGCCTCACTGCGCTTAGTAATACCAAGCAGCTTAATACGGTAACCGAGTTGCTCAGCATATTCGATGTCAGTGGCTTCAAGTTTAGTGATGCCTTCGACATAAGCTTTATCGAACTGTGTTGGAATGCCGAATGCGATGGAAGCCATAATTGTCAATTTGTGAGCAGCATCAATACCTTCAATATCAAAAGTAGGATCGGCCTCAGCGTAGCCCAGCGCTTGGGCTTGCTTTAGTACCGTCGCAAAGTCCAAACCTTTATCGCGCATCTCGGACAAAATGAAATTGGTGGTGCCATTGATAATACCGGCGATCCATTGGATACGGTTTGCTGTCAAGCCTTCGCGCAATGCTTTAATAATTGGGATGCCACCGGCCACTGCCGCCTCAAAGGCCACCATCACGCCTTTGTCTTGCGCAGCTTTAAATACTTCATTGCCATGCTTCGCAATCAAGGCTTTGTTTGCCGTCACAACATGCTTGCCATTTGCGATAGCTTTTAACACCAGGTCCTTGGCGACATCATTGCCGCCGATGAGTTCAACGACGATATCGATGTCTGGATGATTAACCACCTGATTTCCATCCGTAACAATTTCGACTTCACCCTTGGTAATTTCTTTTGCACGTTCAACATTTCTGACTGCTACCATCGAAATCTCAATCGAACGTCCAGCGCGACGCATAATCTCTTCTTGATTACGCTTCAAAACATTGAATGTACCGGAGCCGACTGTGCCTAATCCTAATAGGCCTACTTTGATGGGTTTCATATGAACTATTTACTCTAAAAAAGATAAAAAAACAAAAGACAAGAAAACTACTTCACTGCAAATTCACCAGTACCATGACGACGACGATAATTTTCTAAGAACGCCGCAATACGTCCGATTGCATCAGTCAAATCATCGGTGTTAGGTAAAAACACAACGCGGAAGTGATCCGGTGCGATCCAATTGAAACCTGTTCCTTGTACCAGCAATACGCGCTGTTCTACGAGCAACTCTTGAATAAATTCTTGATCGTCCTTGATCGGATAAATTTCAGGATCCAATTTAGGGAACATGTAAAGCGCGGCTTTCGGCTTAACGCAGCTCACACCGGGTATCGCCGTCAATAGTTGATGTGCGAGATCGCGTTGCTTACGCAGTCGGCCACCGGGCGCCACCAAATCTTTGATCGACTGATATCCACCTAAAGCTGTCTGAATCGCAAATTGCCCTGGTGCGTTCGAGCATAGACGCATAGACGCTAACATATTCAAACCTTCAATATAATCTTTCGCGTAGCGTTTATCACCCGAAATCACCATCCAGCCCGCACGATAACCACAAGAACGGTAATTCTTAGATAAACCATTCAAGGTCAAAAATAAGACATCATCCGCTAGCGATGCAATCGAAGTATGTTCAGCATCATCATATAGAGTCTTGTCGTAAATCTCATCGGCAAACAGCATCAGGTCATGCTTGCGGGCGAGTGCCACAATTTGCTCAAGGATATGGCGTGGATACACCGAGCCAGTCGGGTTGTTGGGGTTGATCACCACAATACCGCGGGTGTGCGAGGTGATCTTGCTTTCCATATCAGCGATATCGGGATACCACGAGTTTTGTTCGTCGCAGCGATAATGCACCGCATGCCCCCCCGCCAAATTGACTGCTGCTGTCCACAGTGGATAGTCGGGCATGGGGATCAGCATTTCATCGCCATTGTCGAGCAGTGCTTGCATCGCCATCACGATCAGCTCAGACACGCCATTGCCGATATACACGTCATTGACGTCGATCGCGGAGATCAAGCCTTTTTGTTGGTAATACTGCAACACCGCTTTACGCGCAGGAAAAATGCCTTTGGAATCACAATAGCCAATCGCGTTGGGCAAATTATTGGCCACATCATGCAAAATTTCGAGCGGCGCTTCAAAACCAAACGGGGCAGGGTTGCCGATATTGAGTTTGATAATGCGGTGACCTTGCGCTTCCATCGCATTGGCGGCTTTGAGCAGAGGCCCACGAATGTCATAACAGACGTTTTTGAGTTTTTCAGATTTTTGAATCGTGCGTTTCATGGGCGTACTCTGGATCACAGCAGGGCGTACCGGCGTTGGGGTTGGGCGTGACGCGATAGAAGGTTCACCGCTGAGCAAATAGCTTTCGGTGGTCTGTAAAACTTCAGCCAATACCGGCAATTTGCTGATCACAATGCCATTTTCGCCGCGCTCCCAATTGGAGATCGCGCCGCG
>CALKVB010000276.1 GCA_937996605.1 uncultured Oxalobacteraceae bacterium
TTCCCGCACCATGGATAGGAGCTGTCGCGGGGCTTCTTCTTGCATTTGGTCCTGCTGAAGGTGTGCCGAGTCGCTTCGCTCCTTTGGTGTTAGCGGTTACCCATGTGCTGGCATTGGGGATGTTGGCGCCGATCATGATCGGCGCGTTGTTTCAACTATTCCCCGTGGTCGCTGGGCAAGCTGTGCCAAGCGCAAAAAAAATCAGCCCGTTTGTGGCGCTTGCCTCTTTTGGTGTATCGCTATCTCTTACGTTTGGTTTTTTATATGGGGATCGCATAGCGTTTATCCTAGCGATGTTGATAGCGAGTCTCATATACGGTGCCGTCGTTTGCGCGCTCGCCTTGGCAGCATGGCGCATGGTTCTCCCGACTCATCACGATGCAAGTTTGTTGACCTTGCGTTGGATTGCCTTGCCTCTTCTTATGGTGCTCGGATTGGGTGTGGCATTGGCCGGTGGATTTGCTGGCGCTTGGGAAATCAATCTGACTGCTGTACTAACACGACATGTGGCATGGGCAGGTCTAGGCTGGGTGGCTGCGTTGGTTTCTGGTATTGCCTCGACCGTCGTTCCTATGTTTTGGCAGAGTCCCAAACCATCTGCCAGATGGCATCAATCAGTTCCTGTCGTGTTGTGGCTACTGTTGATGTTAATGACGCTTTTTGATTCGCAAGATGGGATACCGTATTGGACAATCTTGCTCGCTTTGGTGGTGATGTGTTTAGCAGCCTTTGCCTTTAAAAATGTGATGAAAGCAAAGCGGCGTTTCGATCCTGCGTGGACGCTCTGGGTCGCTTGCGTGTTAAGTTGGTTTTCAAGTGCCATGTTGTATTTGATGTTAGCGGTTCCTCACGACTACTTGCCAGCGTTTTTTATGTATGCTTCACCTTGGTGGATAGGTGTACTCGGACTAGTGGGCGGGGCGGTTTTTCCGGTTAATGCGATGTTGGGGAAAATTATTCCATTTCTCGTGTTTTTACATTTACGGCGCCAGATTCCTACGCCACAACGTATTCCAACGATGCAAGAAGTGATTTTGCCACAGCATTTACGCATACAAGCACGGCTAGTGGTCGTCGCTCTCCTTGGTTTGCTCATGGTTCCTGTGGCCCCCTCAATTATTCTTCCGCTAGCTGGAAGTATTTTTGCAGCGTCCCAAATGCTAATTGGCGCACTGATTCTACGCGCCTTGTTTCGTTATCGTCACGAATTGAAGCGTGTGATTTTTGCAAAAAATTAAAAGATCGCCACTGACACTTTTGTTTCCTTCCCCCAAAAGAACTAGGTAGTCTTGGCTTGCAGAGGAATTGCGGTTCAGCCTGCTGCGGTCCACAATTCAAGTATGAAAATCCAGCCACTTCAAAGACAGGACACCGTTACTGCACCACTGATAGACCGTTTTGGTCGTCGTGTCGACTATTTACGCGTCTCGGTCACGGATAAATGTGATTTGCGTTGTAGTTATTGCATGCCGAAAGGTTTTCGTGGTTTCGAGGAACCGGAGAACTGGCTGCGCTTTGATGAAATTGAAAGAGTCGTGGCTGCATTTGCGCGTATGGGAACCCGCAGAATTCGCCTCACGGGCGGTGAGCCTCTATTGCGTCGGGATTTGCCACGTTTGGTAGAGGGAATTGCTCGCCATACGCAGGTGACTGATATCTCGTTGTCGACCAACGCAACGCAGCTTTTTAAATACGCCGATGATTTGTATTTAGCTGGGGTCAATCGTATCAACGTCAGTCTCGACAGCTTAGACAAAGCCTGTATGCTAAAAATAACGGGTAGCGATAGTTACGCTAGCATCATGGCGGGTCTGCAAGCGGGTAAGCAGGCAGGTTTTAAGCCAATTAAACTTAATATGGTGGTAATGCGTGGCGTTAACGATCACGAGATATTACGTATGGCGAAATTTTGCTTTGAGCAGGGTTTCATTTTGCGATTAATTGAAGCAATGCCTATTGGTCACACGGGGCAAAATTCTGCGTACATGGATATTGGCCCTATCCGGCAGCAGTTAGTAGATCAATTCGATCTCGTTCCCGTTGCGAGCGAACTAGGTGGTGGCCCTGCACGTTATTGGATGAGTCGTGACGGCGCATCTACTTTAGGTTTCATTACGCCAATGAGTCAACATTTTTGTGCAAGTTGTAATAGGGTTCGTTTGGCAGTGGATGGGACTTTATATATGTGTTTGGGACAAGATGAAAAGTTTGAACTTCGCCCCTTACTACGGGCGGGTATTAGTGACAATGATTTGGAGGCGGCGATTCGTACTGCAATAGAATTAAAGCCGGAACGCCATGAATTTAACA
>CALKVB010000277.1 GCA_937996605.1 uncultured Oxalobacteraceae bacterium
ATACGAGATAGTACAAGGTGACTGGAGTTCAGACGTGTGCTCTTCCGATCTCGTGAAAAATCACCGTAGTGACCATTGCTCTAGAAACGGATCGGACTGCATCACCTCCGGTAGAATACCCTACATCAAAAAGATCGAATAAGCGTTGGAGACTGTAATGAATTTGTTTGACCCTATCATCGGCTTTCAAGACGAATTAAAGAAAATACGACGTGATATACATGCACACCCAGAGCTATGTTTTACTGAATATCGTACCTCGAAAGTGGTCGCGACAAAGTTAGCAGAATGGGGTATTCCGTACGTAGAGGGCTTAGCTGAAACTGGCGTGGTGGGGATAATAAAGAAAGGTCATGGCACAAAAGCGCTAGGTTTGCGCGCTGATATGGATGCCCTACCTATGCAAGAGATTAATCAGTTTGCGCATACATCGACTTACCCGGGGAAGATGCACGCGTGTGGTCACGATGGTCACACCGCAATGTTATTAGGCGCTGCTTTCTATTTGGCGCATCATGCAAAATTTGATGGCACCGTCTATCTCATTTTCCAGCCAGCCGAAGAAGGTGGTGGTGGGGCGCGGCGTATGATTGCTGAGGGATTATTTGAAAAGTTTCCCATGGATGCTGTGTTTGGTCTGCATAACTGGCCAGGCTTGCCAACGGGTAGTTTCGGTGTGCGGGAAGGTGCTTTGATGGCTTCGTCAAACGAGTTTCATGTGACCGTGCGCGGTAAAGGAGCCCATGCCGCTCAGCCACAAAAAGGGATCGATCCGGTGATGATCGCGGTACAGATAGCGCAGAGTTGGCAAACTATTGTAAGTCGTAACGTCAATCCTTTAGATCCAGCGGTTCTTTCTTTGACCCAAATTCATACTGGTAGCGCGACCAATGTGATTCCAGATGAAGCACAAATGATAGGAACAGTACGCACTTTTAGTAATGCGACTTTAGACCTGATTGAAAGTAGAATGAAAAGCATTGCAGAACATACTGCACAAGCTTTTGATGCCGAGGTAGATTTCCAATTCAAACGTAACTATCCACCATTAATTAATCACGCGCCTGAAACCCAATTTGCGATTGAAGTGATGCAAGATATTGTTGGTAAAGATGCGGTTAGCTGTGCGGTTGAGCCAACCATGGGAGCAGAAGACTTCGCATATATGTTGCAGAGTAAACCTGGTTGTTATGTTTTTCTTGGCAACGGTGATGGCGATCATCGTAGTGCGGGACATGGCTTAGGACCTTGCAACTTACATAATCCTAGTTATGATTTTAATGATGACTTGTTACCAATCGGTGCAAGCTTTTGGGTTCAATTGGTGCAAAAGTATTTGCCGACCGTGGTTTAAGCCCTTACAAGCTTATTTGGTTCATCCAAAAAATAAAGGACAAACTGAGATTTGTCCTTTATTTGCCAGCTAATAGATAAAGCCTTGTCTTAGTCAGAACTCATCCCACTCGCCTGTATCATCACCGCCTACCTTTGTCGCCGGTTTAGCGGCAATACGTGGTGCACTTGCTCGCATCGCTGGTCGCGAAGCGGGTGCGCGATTGACACTCACTCCGCTCGATTGCAAATTATTGAGTTTGAAAACATCCAAGGCTTTAGTAAGTAAGTCAGCTTGCTCCTCTAAAGATTCTGCAGCGGCAGCGGCCTCTTCAACCAATGCAGCATTTTGTTGAGTCATTTCATCCATTTGATTGATGGCAGAACCGATTTCTTGGATACCAGAACTCTGCTCTTGGCTGGCTGCCGTAATTTCAGACATGATGTCACTGACACGGCGTACTGACGCAACAATTTCATCCATAGTTTGACCAGCCTGATCTACCAAGGCTGAGCCTGCGGTTACCTTATCAACTGAATCGCCGATCAAGGTTTTAATTTCTTTTGCCGCTGCCGCACTACGTTGTGCCAAACTACGTACCTCTGACGCAACCACCGCAAAACCGCGGCCTTGTTCACCAGCACGTGCTGCTTCAACCGCAGCATTTAGCGCCAAAATATTGGTTTGGAAGGCGATACCATCAATGACGCTAATGATGTCAACAATCTTCTTAGAAGACTGATTAATATCATCCATGGTAGTCACAACTTGACTA
This sequence comes from uncultured Oxalobacteraceae bacterium, assembly GCA_937996605.1. Lineage (GTDB taxonomy): Bacteria > Pseudomonadota > Gammaproteobacteria > Burkholderiales > Burkholderiaceae_D > Undibacterium. The sequence continues at coordinate 2,109 of CALKVB010000277.1, forward strand.
ACCACTGCCCCGCCTTTAACCGCAACTTCAGAGGCGGTTTCAACCATTTTGTTTGCTTGACGAGCATTGTCCGCGTTTTGTTTAACTGTTTCTGTCATCGTCTCCATCGAAGAAGAGGTTTCTTCTAGGCTGCTGGCTTGCGATTCTGTACGAGAAGAAAGATCGGTATTCCCTGAAGCAATTTCAGCGCTTGCGACCTTGATTGTTTCCGCTGAAGTCTTAATTTCAGAAACCATATTTTGTAGGCGAGTTTGCATTTCGCCTAATGCCGCCAACAAGCTGCTAGTATCCCCTGGCTCTACGTCAATTCGCATAGTCAAATCACCTGATGCCACGGCCGAAGCGATTTCCTGCGCATACTCAGGTTCGCCACCAAGCTGCTGCCAAATGGTACGGATGATGAAAAATGAGACAATTCCCAAGACAAAAACTACAAATAAACCAGCTATGATGACGGTCCACAAAACCCGTCGTACATTGTCATTACTATTGTCGATCCCCGCTGTGAACTGAGTTTGTGCGGCTTCTACCGTTTTGCTAATATCAGTCTCAAGCACTTTGAGTGAGTTTTGCATTTGGCCGATTGCTGCTTGAGGATCGCCTTGATCCATGCCAAGCATGATTTTAGCCACCGTGACAGCGGGGCTATAATAGGCATCGAACTCCTTATTGAGTCTATCCCCTAAGGCTTGTTGTCCAGGAAGCGCACCTAAAGCTTTAAATTTTTCTCGGACTTTTTTGGCTCGTTCACTGACAGCGTCGATACCTTTTTTATCATCTTCACCCACCGCCTGCTTGAGGGAGTCGACGATACCCTGAACGTCAGTTTGGATATTTTTAACTTTATCCAATACCGGGTAATCAATTTTTTCCGTGGTTTTAATGGAGTTGATCGCTGTGGTTGAGAAGTACACACTGGCAGCGATACCGACACCGAAAATAATGGTGGCGACGATGGGAAGGGCCCAGATTCTGCGTTTGATGCTCATCAAAAAACCTCGACTTTGGTTGTTTAAAAAAAGCGGAAGACGCTGGGGCTTCCTGATGAATGCCGATTAATGCATAGCACCAAGGAGAGTTGTCACGAATCCGTTTTTGGTTAACGTCAGTGAATTACTTTTGAAAATGAGACACGCTTTGTTGATGTACAAAGTTCTTACTGTTAAGTAACAGTGTAAGCCAAAGAAATAAAAAATGCGAAAAACTTATTGCTGTAGATTAATGTTCGCGCAAGGCTCTACGATACTGTATCGCTTCTGCCACATGTTGAGTGCTGAGCTGTGAGCTATTTGCCAAGTCAGCGATTGTGCGGGCTACTTTCAAAACACGATGATAGGCGCGCGCAGACCAATTCAGCTTGGTCATAGCGTTTTGTAACATGGTTTGTGCGGCGAAATCAGCGATACAAAATTCGTCGATTTCTTTGGTTGAAAGTAGATGATTAGATTTTCCTTGACGTTGAATCTGTATTGAAAAAGCTTGTTCAACCCTAGCTTGGATTTGTGCGC
>CALKVB010000278.1 GCA_937996605.1 uncultured Oxalobacteraceae bacterium
GTTGACAATACCGCTGACGTGATCACTGAGGCTGCGAGTGCCGGTACTGACTTGGTACAAAGTAGTATCAGCTACACGCTCGGTACTAACCTAGAAAATCTCACGCTAACAGGTAGCGCCGCCATCAACGCCACAGGCAATACTGTGGCGAATATTCTAGTCGGTAATAGCGGCAATAATATTCTTGACGGAGGTGCAGGTGCTGACACCATGTCGGGTGGTGCGGGCAACGATATCTACATCATCGATAATGCCAGCGATGTCGCGACAGAAAATACGGGAGAAGGCAATGATCAAGTCAAATCCTCAGTGACCTACACACTGATCGCCAACCTAGAAGCCTTACTTCTAACCGGCACGACCGCCATCAATGGCACTGGTAACACTTTGGATAATTTATTGACTGGGAATAGCGGCAATAATGTTCTTAACGGTGCCGTAGGACATGATATTTTGCAAGGCGGCGCAGGGGACGACACGTTGACCGACACTTCTGGCAATAATATCTTCGATGGCGGGGCAGGAATTGATGTCATTACCGCAGGTATAGGCAGTGACTTCATCGCCGGTGGCCTAGGCAACGATACGATTACGACGAGTACCGGAGCCGATGTGATTGCCTTTAATCGCGGCGATGGGATGGATGTTGTCAACGCCAGCACGGGTAAAGACAACACGTTATCGCTAGGCAAAGGGATTAAATACGCCGACTTACTGTTCAAGAAATCGGGCAATGACTTAATCTTAGTCACAGGCACGAGTGAACAAGTCACGATGAAAGACTGGTACGCCAACGTCAACAATCACAGCATCGCCAATTTACAGGTAGTGATTGAAGGCACGACGGACTATAACGCTGCATCGACGAATAAGCTGAATAACAAAAAGATTGAGCAATTCAATTTTGATGGTTTGGTGACCAAGTTTGATCAGGCCAGAGCGGCGAATCCTTCATTGACCAGTTGGGCATTGTCTGCATCGTTGTTAGAGTTTTATTTGAATAGTAGCGACACTGCCGCAATGGGCGGTGACCTTGCTTATCAATATGCGAAAACGGGCAATTTGTCCGGCTTCACGATGGCCCCTGCATTGAATCTCGTGTCAAATGCACAATTTGGAACAGTGAATCAAACTTTGCAGCCTGTTGCGAATTTGAAGGATGCAACGGTTAGTTTGGTTTAATTTCCACAGTGCAGTAGACCGCACTTCTTTCAAAGTGCGGTCTACATAGTTGTGATTACCAAACTTCGAAATGCTCAAAATCTGATTTTGTGAGGATTGTAAACAGTGTAATCGGTCGATTAATATGTCCACACGGGGGGGGCGGATATTTTCTTGGACTGATTTACGTTGTTAAACCTAGGTGCTCTCGGTATTCAATTGGGCTGAGATAGCCTAGGGACATTTTAATACGCTTTTCGTTGTACCAGCGAATGTAGGCATCAAGCGCCTCAATGAATTGTGCAATTGTGGTCGAACGCCAATCACGCGGATAGAACATTTCAGTCTTCAACCTTCCAAAGAATCCCTCACAGGCGGCATTATCCGGCGAGCATGCTTTGCGGGACATGGAACGGATCATACAAGCCTTCTCAACACGTGTTAGCCAACCTGGCCATCTGTAATGACCACCTCGATCGGAATGGACGATCGGTTTGTCAATGTTATTGGCAACCGTCTCGATAGCAGCATCCAACATTCCATTCACCAGTTCTGCGTCCGGGCTTGTACCAATCGACCAACTCACAACCATGCCATCGAAACAGTCAATCATGGGTGATAGATAAACCTTCCCTGCAGGGATATGGAATTCAGATATGTCTGTGAGCCATTTCTCGTTTGGTGCTTCAGCATGGAAATCACGATTGACGATGTTTTCCGGGGCTGGAGTTATTTCGCCGATATAGGATCGATATCTACGTCGTTTAGGTCTGGCAACATGGAGACCGTCCTGCTTCATCAGGCGCTGAACAACCTTCTCTGAGACGAACATCCTTTGCCGATTCAACGAAGCTTGTATCCGACGATATCCATAGGATCGGTGATTGTCCTCGAAGATCTCGTTCATGGTGCGCCGTACGTCTGCGTACTTGTCTGCAATCTGTTGGCGCGACCTATGGTAAAAATAAGAGCTGCGTGCAAAATTGAGCCGCTCAAAAAGTTCCATTAAGTTGTAGTCTGCTCTAAGGGCGTCAACCAGCACCGTCTTTTCCCGGTTGCTCAGTAAATGCAGGTCGGCGCCCAGATCCTTTTTTAGTAGTTCATTGGCCTTTTTGAGTAGATCGTGTTCGAGTTGCAGATTGTGGATGTCGCGCTTGAGTGTTTTAACTTGCTGCTCCAATTTATCACGATCCGATTCTGCCAAAGAGAGTTTGTCTTGTTTCATAGAAGCTGAGGCCTCCCGGCCAAGTAACTGGTTTTTCCAGTTGTACAAGGTTACTCGATCAACGTCCAGCTTTTGCGCGACTTCCTTTGCACTCCCTTCCCGTGTGCATAGCTCGTAAACGGCAGCGCGCTTGGACGCCAAAGTCACTCTTGGCCTACCACTCTTCCCAATGACGTAATGTGCGGTTTCCGGGTATCGATCGCGAACCCATTCTCTTAGCTTCGCTCGGCCAGGGTACCCCAGCGCCTTTGCGGTGTAGGCAATGCACCGTCCATGATTTACGAAATGGTCCAGAGCCACATTCTTTTGTT
>CALKVB010000279.1 GCA_937996605.1 uncultured Oxalobacteraceae bacterium
TATATTGCACCGGCGATTTCTGGACATGAACCAAAATATCAAAAACTCGGCGTGGACGTTTTGTTCTATGCCTTGTTATTTATCGTGGTCGGCTCTACCGCTTTTGGCTGGCTCGGCACCTTGCAACACTCAGGCAATGATTTTAGTTTTTGGATTGGCAACCAGGGCTTGGAATTCACTAGCATGGGTCGAATCTGGCAAGTCTTGCTGTTCATCGGTTTACTGTTTTGGGTGACACTACTTGGCCGCGGCTTAATGCCAGCTCTGAAAAAGCCGTCTGAAAGCCGCGGCCTGATCGCGATGGTGTTTCTGGCCGCACTCTGTATCGGCGGTTTCTATGCGACCTCATTGACTTGGGGCCCGCACACACATTATTCGATGATCGAATACTGGCGTTGGTGGTTGGTGCATTTGTGGGTAGAAGGTTTCTTTGAAGTGTTTGCTACCGCGGTGATAGCACTGCTGTTCACGCGCCTCGGCTTGATACGCGCCAGCACTGCGAATAGTGCCATCGTCTTAGAAACCATCGTGTTTCTGTTTGGTGGGATTTTGGGCACCTTGCATCATTTGTACTTCACGGGTACTCCTACTTTCGTGATTGCCATCGGTGCAATGTTCTCTGCATTGGAAGTAGTACCACTGGCACTGATCGGTGTCGAAGCCTACAAAAATTATCAACGCTCGAAAGCGGCAGCTTGGGTACAAGCCTACAAGTGGTCGATACTTTGCTTCATCGCTGTAGGCTTCTGGAACGTGGTCGGCGCTGGTCTTTTAGGTTTCTCTATCAATACCCCGATCGCACTGTATTACATGCAAGGACTGAACATGACTGCTGCTCATGGACACGCCGCACTGTTTGGTGTGTACGGCATGTTGGGCATCGGTTTGCTGTTGTTTTGCCTGCGTGGTCTGTCTGATCGCGCTGCATGGTCAGACAAGTTACTCGCGCCAATGTTTTGGTCGCTGAATATCGGTCTAGCGATGATGGTCTTCATCTCTTTGGTTCCAGCAGGTATCTATCAGGCATGGGCCAGCATCACTCAGGGCATGTGGTTCGCTCGTTCACCGGAAGTCATACACTCGAACCTGATGGAAACCTTCGTCTGGATGCGTGTACCAGGTGACATCGTGTTCGCGATTGGTTGCGTATTTCTCGCCTTGTTTGCCTGGCGTTTGTTGATGGGTGGCAAACGTGAGCGGTCGGCGTTGAAACCAACGGCACAGACCAAACGTGTTTAATAACACTATTTTCATACAACTCTAAAAATCAGTATTTCCACGAGTAGCACGATGGACACGAAAAAATCAAGAAAAGCCTTTGCATCTTTTATAATTTTTCCGTGTTTATCGTGGAGCATTTTTTAATAATTTCACCTTACAAGGAGTATCACCATGACACACAACTGCTCTACACCTATTGTTGCCGATGGCACTTATCCATTTGATGCACGTGGCGTCGCAAAACGCTTTCGCCATGCGGCTATCTTCGGCGCTCTGCAATCGCTGCAAGTGGGCGAGACTATGCGTTTTTGCAATGACCATGATCCCCTCCCTTTACTGGCGCAACTTGATCAACGTTTTGGCAGCAGTATCAAGATGAGCTATGTTTCACGTACACCTGGCGAGATCGTCATTGACTTCATGATAGTCAACTGATCACTAAGACATTTCTCAACGACGCTATGAATCAACACCAACATCAGATGCATCATTTTGATATCTCATGTTAGTGTTGATCTCACTCAAGCAAGGCTGGTGTAAAACATGAAAATCTCTCAATTATTGTTGTTCGTAATGAGTTTTGTAGTAACTCTTAACATAAGCACGGCGGCGCCGCTATTGGTGCTTGCAGACCAGCATAGCGGACACAAACACGATGCTGAGATCCGTACACAACTAAACCTAAACGATGGTAAAAAGTGGCGTACCGATGACGCCTTGCGCCACGCCATGACAAACATCCGTATCAGCGTAACAAATACATTAACAGCTATCCATAGTGGTAATCTGAAATCCATGCAATACGATGTGCTCACTAAAAGCATAGAAAAGGAAATCGCCTTTATCGTGGCACACTGCAAACTTGATCCAAAAGCAGACGAGAACCTTCATATCATACTTGGCCGCTTCGCCATCGAAATGGATATCGTAAAAGCTAAGCGAGGAACTCAGGAAAAGGAATTAGGAGTGATCAACATGGCGGAAACTTTGAACACCTACGGCAAATATTTCGACCATCCCGGTTGGCGAGCGATAGAATTTAACTCTCATTAATCAAATCCAACTAGAGTAAGAAATCTTTAATCTGTGTTACTCAAGAGTACTACCGAAACCAGTAACGCGGCATCTGTTAATGCAAGCAAATCATGCTTCACGTTGCCGGCCAAATACAATAAATCGCCTTGCCGAAGAACCTTCCGCTCGATTTCGACACCGACATCGACCTCACCTTTAAGGCAATGTATAGTAATTGGCCCGCTGACCTGATGTGGCGGGATTTTTTTCCCGGCAAGCAAAACCATACGTATGACTTCCAAGTGAGGTCCTTTAAACAAAGCACTAGTTTTAACTTCAGCAAGCGATGCCTCAATCGGCAATACTTTGGTCACCTGACCTGATGCAAGATGCGAAATGGCCATATTACTTCTCCAAAAATATAAAATCCCATTAGCGTATTGCCAGTTTCATAGTATCTGATCAAACGCTTGCAAGCAATGAATTGAAAACTGTTTATCCCAAAGCCACTTTCTTGACTGACACAATTTGACTATTTTTTATTTTTTTAAATTAGCCAGCGGCTCAATAAATTAGACGGCTGGTACGCCAAGATTACCAATACCTGCATTCATTTCCATCACATAGTCTTTAAGTGATTTAGGAACGAAGAAATTGATGTTTCGCTATGCCGAGAACCTAAAATCACCTCCACTAGCAGCACAAAATAACTCGTCGTCGGATATTAAAATGCAAAGCTCATGCCGATTATTGGAATCAATAAACCTGCGCTCGAACTTGCGGTAAATCGACGCCCACCAAACGTTAAAGTAAGAAAGGAATAGAGAATCCGTAAGGCCGTACCCGTCAGAGCAGGTAAGGTAATCAAGAAAAACAACTTTTCCTTGTTGAACTTAAATCTGACAATTTCTAGATTTGCAGCGACCACGCTCAATACCATTCAGACCAAGATTACGAATTTTCTTGCGCCCATCTGGTTAAAACATGACTCACGATGTGGCTTCCGAAAATGTCACATTAAATTGATATCTGTAATACGAGATCGCCCCGATGAAGAACCACTTGATCCGTCGTACTACCAATCGTGCAGTCAACATAGGCTATCCAAACGACGAATAGAATTTTTCTCTTTGCTTTTCGCTGAATACAAATGGGCTTAGTCCCTAGCCAAAAGAACTCGCAATGGCGGACATCCTCCCGTAGTGATTGTGATCCTACCGAATGCGCTTCTTCGGGCAAGAAACTGTTGCTGGCTCATCCACTGGATAATTTTTTAATGTTTCTAGGCAATGAATATGAATACGCGATGCCCTGACCTGTATCAGTCCAAGCCCACTCAAATGATGCAAGGTGCGGGAAAATGTTTCTGGTGTGAGATTTAACAAAGAAGCGACGACGTTTTTCTTTAACTCAAGTCGAATGTGGGTACTATTTTGCGATACGGATACTTGGACTAAATAATCAACCACACGTTGCATGGCGTTGTGTAAAGCATGTCGTTCAACATTGCGAATGAACCCCAGCAAACGATAAGACAAGCCCGTCATCATCTGTCTAGCTATGACAGGCGAATGCTCAAGCAAGGTGAGCAGCGCGTTTTTTGGAAGGCGTAATAACAACGATGGTTCCAGCGCTTCAGCGTAAAAAGGATAAGGCTCATCAAGGAACATCATTGCTTCGCCAAAGGATTGACCTGGCCGTATTAACTCAACGATCTTGTCGCTACTAGCAGACGAGGGAATCGCCAGCTTGATGAGGCCAAAAACGAGGATATAGCAACCGTCGGCCAGATTGCCCTTCTGAAAAAGCATTAGCCCTTTTTCCAGGTCCACTTTCACCACACTCGTTTTCAAACTTTCCAACTCAAATGGCGAGATATGTTTAAACAAAGCCTGGTTAGCCAGCAAACCGTCAATATTTATCTTACCCATATTACCTCCCCCACTATAGGAATGAGACCTCTGCGCAACTGAAGCGAGCGGTCGAATTTTGTGTCGAAAAGCGCACCTATACTAGAGCACAGCGACGAGCTTGTAGCTTTGGCAGAATCAAAAATTCGGTCGCACAGTAAGTTGTGCTGATATCTCAAAATAGTGGAAGTGTAAAAGCTAACAGCCCATGCGACTATCCGTCAAAGGGAGTAGTCGAGCAACGCAAAAGAACCAGAGATCAAACGACTATTGATGTGGAATAAACTTCAAGCTATTGAATAGTTTAAAAAGCCTCATTTATCCATGCCATGTTCGACGGCATAAACGGCAATCTGAACGCGACTGCTCAAGTTCAATTTTTTCAGAATGTTTTGCACGTGAATCTTTATAGTACTTTCCGCGACATCAAGATTTCGAGCAATTTCTTTGTTACTTTCGCCACGCGCCAAGCACACCATGGTTTCACGTTCGCGCGGTGTCAATTTTTCACGCTCAGGCTCCACCGTTACATTATTTCCAGACCGGAATTGCATCACTAACTTAGCAGTCATGGCGTCAGCGATCACAGGCACGCCTGCCGCTGCTCGCTTGATTGATTGGTTTAAATAATCCGCATCGATGTTTTTCAGCAAATAACCGCGTGCACCACTTTTTAGCGCCGCCGTTAAGTCTTCTGCTTCCTCAGAAACGGTTAACATTAGAACAGCAGTTTCTCGCAAATCTTCCACGATAAGTTGCATCGCTTCCAAGCCTGAGAGTCCCGGCATATTCAAATCCATCAGCACCACATCGGGCTTTAATTGTTTTGCCCGCTTGACACCTTCCAATCCATCCGAAGCCTCACCAACAATCTCAAATTCGGGATTGCGTTGCAAAATCAAACGTATGCCACTACGAAACAATGTGTGATCATCTACTAGTAAAATTTTAATTGACATTGTTCGCTTCTTTGTTAAATTTTCACCCAGCTTTATTGAGTGACTGACGGAAGAATTTAACGTAAGCCATACGTTTCAATTCGTGCTGCCATAGTCATTCTGGGCAACCAGCCCTTCCTCACGTTTTAATTGTAAGGAGACAGCAGTGCGCCTATTAATTTTACTGAGAATATCAAATTTTGCCAATGAGCAGGAAACCCATTCGTACATTGTACGCAAGCCGACATGGCTATCGCCTTTTTCGTGCACCGTCATTGAAAGATCGCGATCATTATTGACTCGCACATGCACGTCACCGCTATATGAACAGTCAGGTATCGATCACCACAGCTTCCCGTGCCGTTTTCCACGGTGAACTGTTGTGTAAAATTGAGGACTTAGCCACCCGTTTGTGACATAAAGCGAATAATTTTGGTTGACTGCGTGTTAAATTCATGTCGCT
>CALKVB010000280.1 GCA_937996605.1 uncultured Oxalobacteraceae bacterium
ATTCGAGAGTGTTTCTTTGCTAGTTTGTAGCGCTTTAAGTATCGGAACACCAGAACCCGTGGTAATCGATAGTGTGCTTGAAAAGCGAGCCGTATTTAAACTGCGCTCAAACTTCCCATACATTGGTGCATCAAGCAACCAAGTATGCCAACGTAATTTAATCTGTGGATTTTTCAACGCTTGTCGACAGGCAAATACGATCGCCGTAATCATCAAAGCGAGCAGCCAACCATACGCTCTTACAAAGTCAGAAATCGCTAACATTATCACCGTCAGCAAAGGCAACTTCTGCTTAGTATTGGCAAACACCGAAACGATCTGCGGCACCACATAAGTCAATAAGAAGATAACAATCGCAAAGGCAACCACGGTGACAATTGCAGGATAAGTAAAAGCCAATTTAACTTTTTGCACCAAAGCATTTCGCCGCTCGATATAGTCGGCTAATCGTGACAACACACGGGACAATTGACCGATTTGCTCTCCAGAAGCGACGAGCGCAATATAAATATCCGCGAAATCATTTTGATGTTGTTTCAAAGCGTCTGAAAGCGCAGAGCCTGCTAAAATTTCAGACCGTATTGATGCAATCACATCACGAATGTAGACACGTTCCGCTTGATCTAACAGCGCAGAAAAAGCTTGTTCAAGGGGTAGACCGGCCTCCAACAAGCTCGCTAACTGCCGAGTAAACAAAGCTAGTTCTGTGTTCGAAAGTTTATCCGAAAAAATGCCGCGACCTCGAGCGGTACCATCACTATTCTGAGTGGCAATTTGCTCAACCAATACGGGCACTAGTTTTTGATCACGCAAATCGGAGCGAGCTGCACGCGCGCTGTCGGCTGTGATTACACCTTTCTTAGTTGATCCTTGCGGATCGACGGCTTCATATCGAAATGCTGGCACGGTAGTCTTCTCTTAATGATCTATTCTTTAGTGACCCGCAATAATTCTTCTTTGGTCGTCACACCTGCGTCGAGCCAACGTTGACCATCTTCTCGCATCGTCTTCATCCCATCACCTTGAGCGGCAATACGAATCTCGGCTTCAGATGCTTGGTGATGAATTTGTGCTGAAATCGCTTCAGTCGTTAGCAGCAATTCATAAACACCAACGCGCCCTTGATAGCCAGTATGCCCGCAATGCTCACAACCAATAGCCTTCCACACACCATTTTCCTGTTGCTTGCAATGACTGCAGAGTTTACGCACAAGGCGTTGTGCTACAACTCCAAGCAAAGACGAAGACAATAAGAAAGGTTCAATTCCCATGTCGAGTAAGCGCGTGACCGCAGCAGCTGAATCATTCGTGTGCAAAGTTGCCAAAACAAGATGTCCTGTCAGCGAAGCTTGAACCGCAATTTGTGCCGTCTCCAAGTCACGGATCTCGCCAATCATAATAACATCTGGATCTTGACGCAAAATTGCACGCAAAGCTTTGGCAAAAGTCATGTCTATCTTCGCATTGACCTGAGTTTGCCCTATACCAGCAAGCTCATATTCAATAGGATCTTCGACCGTAAGAATATTGGTGGTGCCCGCATTCACACGCGATAATGCCGCATACAAAGTAGTCGTTTTTCCTGAACCAGTTGGGCCTGTCACCAACACAATGCCATGTGGTTGCGCAATCAATTGATCAAATTGCGTGAGCACTTCAGGACTCATCCCCAAATGCGTGAGGTCAAGCTTTCCAGCTTCCTTGTCAAGCAAACGTAAGACTGCACGCTCGCCATGTCCAGTCGGTAGCGTTGAAACTCGAACATCAACTGGCTTACCACCGATACGCAAGGTAATACGACCGTCTTGTGGTAAGCGCTTCTCTGCAATATCAAGCTGCGCCATAATTTTGATGCGCGAAACTAAAGAGGCGTGGATCGCTTTCTTGGGACGTATCACGTCACGCAAAGCGCCATCGACGCGAAAGCGTACCACCGAAATTTGCTCGAAAGGTTCGATGTGAATATCGGACGCTCCTTCACGCAATGCCTGTGTGAGCAAGGCATTAATCATACGAATCACAGGAGCATCATCAGCCGATTCTAAGAGATCTTCGATCGCCGGCATATCTTGCATTAGCTTGGCCAAATCCATATCAGACTCAACCTCACCAACGACGTCTGCAGCATCGCCACCAGAGCCTGCATAAGCACGCGCAATTTCTTGCAACAAGATTTCGTGAGGTAGGACATCTAACTGAACTTTACCGAATCTACGCCCTGCCTCCACGATAGCGGCTTGACGAGTTTGATTCGACACTTTCAACTCAACTGGAGCCCCTTCAAGATCATCTCGACGATGCGCAAGAATAGAAAAATCGCGAGCGAAAGCAAATGGTAATAATCGATTTTCAGACATACGAATGCATTACCTTATTTGGACTCTGGTTTGGCTTTTACTTGGTCTGGATTCGCAGGCACAATTAATTTACCTTTTTCCAGTTTCAACATATCGCTATTCACATCTTTGTCCAAGGACTGCAAATATTGTGTACGCAAATAATCGTAACGATCGAGCGAAACATTATTGCTTTGCTCTGCATTGCGAATCACCGTTGGACGCAAAAATACCATCAAATTAGCTTTGCCGTTGGTACGTTTCTTATATTTAAAGAGATTACCGATGATAGGAATATCGCCAAGAAAATTGACTTTTTCAACCGCATCATCATTGGTATCACGAATCAAACCACCCAATGCAATGATTTGCCCATCTTCTGCCAACACATTAGTAGCAATAGAACGAACGATGGTAGTAATCCCCACGCCACCTGCAACAGGTTGACCAATACTGGACACCTCTTGTGCAATCGCCAGACGTACGGTGCCACCTTCGGAAATTTGAGGTTTCACCTTCAACTTAATACCGATCTCTTTACGTTCGATAGTCTGAAATGGATTTTGACCTGCACTTCCCGTATTAGAGGTGTACTGCCCGGTCACCACGCCAACGGTTTTGCCATCCACGATACTTGCTTCCTCATTGTCCAAGGTAACCAGATTCGGCACTGACAACACATTGGTATTTCCATCAGTTGCCAATGCATGTGCCAACGCGCCGAGGCCAAGTTGTCCCCCCACTTGTCTGAACAAACCGACAGTTAACCCTTTCCCGGTTACCGCACCAACTTGTGCTGCTGTATTGCCACCGAGTGCAACTAACCCCGTATCGCTAGGGTAAGAAGTCACTCCGCCCAAACGATATTTGCTATTGGCATCGCCAGTAGCGCCAAGCCATTCGACACCGAGTTCACTTGCTTTTTCATTGGAGACTTCAACGATCAAAGTCTCAATGTAAACTTGGGCACGACGTGCGTCTAATTGATCAATCACCGCACGCAAATTGCGATACACCGTATCGCTCGCGGTGATGATCAAGGTGTTGGTCGCTTGATCTGCTTGAATAAATCCTGAACCACCACTTTGTCCGGCACCATTACTACTGGTGCTAATAGGCAGGCTTAAACTCGTCCCTGTGCTACTGAGTGCGCTGTTGTTACCGACTTGAGGTTGATTGACACCGCTATTGCCCACGCCTGACGCGGATAAACCAGAGTTCGACTGCGAGCCACCATTCAAAGAACTCGTCTCCCCAGTCATGATGGATCGCAAAGTACCAGCTAATTTGACTGCCTCCGCATTCTTCAGGTAAACCACGTGCACATTACCTGGCAAATCAGTAGGCTGATCCAAGCTAGTGACTATCGATTTCACCAAATTACCACGTGCCACCGATGGAGCTTTAACTAACACCGAGTTAGTACGCGAATCTGCCATGATCACTGTACGCCCAGCGTCACCCGCTGCCTGCCCGCCCTCAGTCAGGCGCGTCGCCATCGTTGCAATATCACCAGCAATGGCATGCTTGATTGGAATAACTAAGAGATCAGGATTTGCAGGCACATCGAGCAATGCAATCACTTCAGCCATGCGACGCATATTGTCAGCATAATCGGTGATCACAATAGAGTTGTTACCTGGCGTTACATTGATTACGTTATTCGGAGAAATCAATGGACGCAATGCCGTCACGATATTGTTTGAGATCGGAAGAGCACACGT
>CALKVB010000281.1 GCA_937996605.1 uncultured Oxalobacteraceae bacterium
CGCAACTAACTTTCTCCCATAAATCGAGGAATCGGCGCGCGCTTGAAAGCAAATCAAAAGCAGCACGACTACGCTAAGGAAAGAGAAGTTTCCTAACCATGTTCGTTCAATACGCTGTGTTAGCATAAAATTTTCACACCTTTAAGAAGAGTGATTCATCAGACTAACGAAAAAAAGCAAGTTTACCGCCACTCAGTCTCCAACTACTCCATAGCGGTAATAGCCACAATGCTGGAACAGTAAATTGGAAACAAAACGCACACACCAAAAATAGTAAGCACAACAAGAATGTGAGGAGAGCGATCTTGCGGCGATACACTGTCGATATCAAGTGAAATATCGCCAACAGCGTCGCGGTCAAAAGGCACACGACACTAATTCCCGCATGTGCATGTCCAAATTGAATCGATACATCACTTGAAGAAAACGCTGCTGCGAGATCAGCCCAACTCAATTTGGCGGGCGGGTAATACAAATCAAAAGCGACACACAACAACAACAGCACCGCGGTCAAAGTGCGAAAACGTATAGAGATTTTCATCAGTTTGTTTTTTTAACCAAAATGGATCGGCATCTCTTCAACCAAAGCACGACTTTCGTGGTGAATCAAGCAAATCGCTGCTGAAAGCAAGCTTCTTGGACTCACAACAAAATCATATATCTAATCGTTTAACGGCACTCTGGCAGTGCGATCCCGCTTGCGTATAGTGATACTGGACTTCGCGTTCGACTAGCTTAATCCGATGCCGATAGCTGAACTAGTTGCGTTGGCGACGTAACTGCAGGACCACAACCAACATCGCTGCAAGGCTGGCAATCAGAGCGGCGATCGCGATCATATTCAAATTTAATTGACGCAAACTCAGGGGTCTTGCCAACTCTGACTCAATCACGTATTCAGCATACCAACGTTGCATACCATCACGCAATTCAAGCTCAATCTTGCCGTCTTTGATCGGTCTAAGAAAGAATGTACGTCCATCAGCGAGCGAAAAAATACCATTTGAGGCATTTGCGATTAAACGACCGCGATACTGATCAGCTTTCTTTGAATACTGGTGCCATTCAATAATCGCCGGATTACCACCATCAATCGCTGCCACTGGAAAACGTAAATTGATGACGCTGTTCACCTTGTATTGTTCGGCATTAAAATGAAAAAACTGCGCTGCCAAACTAATACTGAAAACAATAATAAAACTCAACAAGATTGGAAGCCGCTTGAACGCTTGACTCATACTTTACTTTCGAAATTAAAATGGGCTCTCGAGATTTGCAGCAGCGTTAGCAAAGCGCCATGATTGATCTGCTGCTTAAGTCCGAAATATTACCAGATAAGCTCATAATCACCCTACTCTAGCCTGTTTCGTGAGGCGGGATGTTACGCCAATACCACTGCCATGAAGTGCGCTCCTTCGCCATAAGTACTTATTTTGTTGGCGAGATCGACATTGACTTGAACTGGAGCAAATCCATGCCTCGCCCAAAATTGCTTCGATTCTTGTACCGCGACCAAGCAACATTGTGTAAAACCGAACTCTTTTGCCTTTGCAAAAGCCACTTTGACTAAGCGATCACCCAATTGATGTCCCCGTGCCTTAGGATGCACCGACAAATCATGGAGGTATAAGCAATTGGCTTGCGAAGGCAAATTGCAATCGAGTTGATCGAGTGCCGGTGGCTGATGTGACACCCAAGGAACTGCAAACAAGTAAGACACCACACTATTATCGTCGGCTACAATCACAAAACAGCTAGCGGGCGAAGCATGAAACTTCGCCAGTAAAGATGCACGTTGCTCCGGTAAGCCGCCGCTAAAACACAAGGACTGGATTTCCATAATCGAATCGAAATCGGTCAACTCCATTGAACGCACAGTAAACTTCATCTCAAACGCCATCCACAATTTTCACCATAACCAAGAATTACACCAGTTTAAGGCGATACCGTAAGCTTGTCTGTTCCGCCAACTGCAATTCACCATCACTTTGCATACCTAGTTTTTCAAGTACACGCAAAGATGCAGAATTCTGTGGGTGAACCAAAGCAAATACAGTATCCACTTGGGTTTCGCGTCTCATCCAAGTGAGACAAGCCTCAGTAAACTCGGTGGCGAAACCACTGCCCCACGCATCAGGAAAAAAACGATACCAAAGATTCGGCAAGCTTTGTCCATCAAAATTACGCATACTAACTCCACCTACCCCAATCGGCTTTGGCCTATCTCCTTTGACTTCAATTAGCCAAGGGCCAAATCCGTGGTGGTCCCAATGCAAACGCCATTGATACAGCATAGTACGGATAGCCTCTGGGCCATTATGATTAATGTTTGGGCTAAATTGCCCGGTACGGGTATCTGCGTACAATGCCTGTAGCAAATCGGTATCTGCTTCTAATGGCAAACGACAATAGCATCGCTTCGTTTCTAAATTCTTTGTTTCTAAGTTCATTGTTTCTAAATTCATTGTTTCTAAATTCATTGTTTCTAAATTCATCGATAACACGACCGATTCACTTTTTTTCAAAGCTTGTTTTCTCTAATCAGCACCAATCGATCAGTACCACTCAATTAATACGAATCATTTAGTACGGATCGATTAGCGCTACAATAATCAAATCTCTATCCGAGATATTCAACCCAAAACCTGCTCCATCGAAATAAGACAAACAAACGGGATTTCACATCATCATGAAGCACACAAGACACTTACTCACTATCGCCCTTAGCATTGCCTGTATTGGTCTAAGTCATGCTGCTTACGCGCAGGAAAACCTCAGCTATCAAACGCCACCAAAATCTATCTTAGACCTTGCTGATGCGGTACGCGCGCCGTCAGTGCAGATCGATAGCAAAATGGATTACATGCTACTGAGCTATCGCAATACATTCAAGACACTAGCTGAGCTAAATCAAAGCGAATTACGACTTGCTGGCTTGCGCATCAATCCCGTCACCAACATCTCGAGTTCGATGACTTATATCAACAATTTAAAACTACGTAAAGTAAATGACGATAAAGAAATCGCGATTAAAGATCTGCCCAAAAACCCATTGATCGCAAATATCAGTTGGTCACCAGATGAGAAAAAAATTGCCTTCACCAATACAACCGATAAAGGCGTTGAATTGTGGCTGATTGATGTTGTCGGTGCGAAAGCAAAAAAATTATCCGCGGCTAATTTGAATGCCAATTTGGGCTCCCCATTTATGTGGTTCAAAGACAGTGAGAGTTTATTACTTAAGGTCCTCCCGAAATCTCGCCCCGCTCTACTCGACGCCAGTAAAGACTTACCGACAGGCCCAATCACATCAAATTCTTCTGGTACAGCCTCGCAAAATCGAACTTATCCTGACCTCTTAAAAAATCAAAATGATGAAGCTAACTTTGTCACTGTAATTACTTCGGAATTACAAAAGCTAGATCTCAATGGTAAAGCTAGCCTTTTCAAAAAAGCAGATATGTATGCCGACGAGAGTTTCTCGCCGGACGGAAAATATCTAATCTTGAGTACGATACAAAAACCATTTTCGTATATCGTTCCTTACGTTCGCTTTCCAAGCAAATCAGTGGTTTACGATCTCAGTGGAAAAGCAATCAAAACGGTCAATGAAGTTCCCTTAACAGAAACCATGCCCAAAGGCTTTAGCGCAACGCGTAGCGGAAAACGTAACCTTGCCTGGCGTGCCGATAAAGCCGCAAGTTTGACTTATGTTGTCGCACTCGACGATGGCGATCCTGCGAAGAAGGTCGAATTTCGTGACGAAGTATTTCAATGGGATGCTCCATTTGATAAGAGCCCCGTATCGCTAATAAAAACTAAACAGCGATTTGGTGGTATTACTTGGGGCAACGATACACTCGCCGTTGTCTATGATAATTGGTATGACAGCCGTAGCGAAGCTACCTATTTCTTCAATCCATCCACACCAGGTGCAAAAACGCGTTTGGTATTTGAACGTAATTCACAGGATATCTACAGTGACCCTGGGCGCTTTGAGACCAAACGCAATCAGTTCCAACGTCGCACTTTGGTGATTGAAGATGGTCAACTATTCTTACTTGGCGCAGGCCATAGTAAAAAAGGACAATTCCCATTCATCGACAGCTTAAACACCGAATCTCTCACTAAGCATAGACTCTATCAATCAAGTTTTACTGACAAAATCGAAAATCTCATCGCCATAGAAGACTCGAAAAAAGGTGATGTTTTGGTACAGATTCAATCGAAAACTGAATATCCAAACTATTTTATACGCAACCTAAAATCAGGCGCCTTAGCACCAATCACGCAGTTCAAGAATCCGTATGAAGGTTTAAAAGACGTCTCTAAAGAAGTCATCAAGTATCAACGTAAAGATGGTGTTGAGCTGTCAGGTACTTTGTATTTACCCGCTGACTACGACAAGAGCAAGAAAGAAAAATTGCCACTGTTAATTTGGGCCTACCCCGCTGAATACAAAGATAAAAATTCAGCCGGTCAAAGCACACACAACCCGAACGCATTCACTGCACCGAACTACGGCTCGTTCATCTATTGGGCAACACGTGGTTACGCTGTATTAGATGACGCGGCCTTCCCTATCATTGGCGAAGGCGCGACAGAACCAAACGATAACTTTGTACCTCAACTGCTCGACAATGCCGAAGCCGCTATTGATGCTGTCGATAAGCTCGGTTATATCGATCGTCAAAAAGTTGCTGTAGGTGGTCATTCCTACGGTGCGTTCATGACTGCGAATCTCTTAACCCACTCGAAATTGTTCGCCTGCGGCATTGCACGCAGCGGCGCCTATAACCGCACCCTCACACCGTTTGGTTTTCAAAGTGAACAACGCAATTACTGGGAATCGCCTGAGGTTTACACCAAAATGTCGCCCTTCATGAATGCCGATAAGATGAAGACTCCGATTTTGTTAGTACACGGCGAAGCAGACAATAACCCAGGCACCTTCACGCTGCAAACTGAGCGCTACTTCCAAGCGCTTAAAGGCCTTGGCGCTCCCGCTCGTATGGTGATCTTGCCAAAAGAAAGCCATGGTTATGCAGCACGTGAAAACATCCTGCACCTGTTATGGGAACAAGATCAATTTTTGGAAAAGTGCTTAAAGAAATAAGTGTAGTGCTTACACCATAGCGATATCACAACAAGAACTCCGACGAAGGCGTTATCAGTAATACTAGCAACGCCTTCGTTGTCTCATATCAAAGCTTTAGTTGACAGAATTCTTGGCGCGTATGGTATTCGTGCGGTAGACTCAGACAAAGATAGTCAAACTTGGCACGCAATGGTTGAATATGTCTGATCAAAAAAAGATTTCTCTCTCGCTACCTAGGCGCAAAAAAATAGGCGCCCTCGGCATTATTCTGTGCCTCAACTTCGGCATTAGCAACTCAACGCAGGCACAATCTACGCCGATTCGAATTCAAGACCTCGAGCGAACCAATGATCCGATTGCAACTTATATCGTAGAACTGTTACGCCTTGCGATCAAGAAAAGTGGTGGCGATTACGTTATCGTTAAATCCACTGAAGCTACGGTGCCGCAAGCAAGGCAAATCTTCGATCTATCGCAGAATCAAGGCAAGCTAGATCTGATTTGGACCATGACGAGTGACGAAAGAGAAAAACAAATTCGTGCCATCAAGATTCCTATCGATAAGGGATTTTTCGGCTGGCGCATTCCCTTCATCCACGAAGATAAGCCCGAGCTATTAAAGAACGCGACCAGCATCAGAGAACTCGCAAAGTTTAGAGCAGGGCAAGGTACGCAGTGGCCAGACACTGATATTCTTAAGCACAATGGTTTACCGGTAGTGACGGGCAGTGATGAATCATTGGCGAATATGTTACGTGCCAAACGGTTTGACTATTTCCCACGTCCGATCATCGCGATTTGGAACGAACAAAAGAATGTCGAATATCGCCATTTCGTGATCGACAAGACCTTCGTTCTGCACTATCCCACAGCCTTCTATTTTTTTGTCTCACCGCAACAAACTAAGTTAGCAGAGGATTTAACACGCGGTTTGGAACGGGCGGTCGAAGATGGTAGTTTTGATCGGACTTTCAACAAATACTTTGCCGAATTTATTCGCAATGCCGATCTCAAACATCGCTACGTATTCGAACTCAAGAACCCTTTGATTAAAGATGGCTCTTTGCCACAGAATCCTAAGTATTGGTTTAAGCCATGAATGCTAGGACTGCAGATTGATCTCGTATAATTTTAAATAACGATCGCCATCAGGATGCAAAATATTTTCTTTAAAATGCATTCCTAGTTTCTCAAGCAGTGAAGACGAACGGGCATTATCGACTCGCGTCGTCGCAAGTACCTTACCAAGTTGTAGAGTCCCTCGAGCGACATCTAAACAAGCCGCGGCCGCTTCAAATGCATAGCCAGAGCCAGCATATTCCGAGAGTAAAGCAAAGCCAATATCCGGAGCATCAAGATAATCTCTTTGCGCAAAACCACACATCCCAATTGCAGTATTGGTCTCAATTAATTCCAATAAATAAAAACCATAACCCAAACGTTGATAGTTTTGAATTGCACCGTTCAACAAATATTGACGTGCTTGCTCCTCGTCATACACCCCACGATCACCAATATAACGAAGCCAACCGGGATCATTCAATAAGCTCAACATAAAAGCGGCATCTTCTTCACGAAAATATCGACCGCGTATGCGCTCTGTTTCGAAAACTTTCATTGATGTTGATTGAAAAAGTTAAGCAAGCTCTAGTATAAGGCCGAAACGAAAAATGCAGAGCCAAAACTCACTCTGCATTTCATTTCCGGCCCACTACGAGTTGACGTCAACAAACTCAGCATTAAGACGCATCTTTCGGGAAGATATTCTCACGGCTTTGGTGGCGAAACCAATCCTTTACCAGCTTTACTTCATACTTATACCGATACACGGAACCGACATCAGCGTATGCAGAAAAGCTCATGTCTTTCAACTCTTCTTTACCCTCGGCGATTGTATTGCCTTGTTGATCCTTTAGGGTGTACTGAAAACTTAGGCGCGGCCAATTGTAGGTAGGATTGGCGGTAGAGCACTGATTATTCAAATATACATGGCCGTTCGCATCAATCGAGCCCGGATGCGCATCACAACTATCACGACGCACTGTCGCCAAATGCATGTCCGTGATATGCACATCAAGCGAATAAGCCTCTGGTAATCGTTTCGCCATACTATTGAATACACGACTCAACTCCTGCACCGCGTCTTTACCAGCCTCCGACTTTGCATCGATCATGGTAACGTTTGCGGTACCGGCGACTGCAAAGCTACTCAGCACGCTGGCGAAACCAAATGCGAAAAACGCGATAGCCGTCTTCTTCATCGTTATCCCCTAAAAAAATGTTTACTCTACACATGTAGAAGAATAACTATAGGATACGCATAAGTGTTTGTAAAGTCACTATTTGTATCGAGATAGGCATCCAGATATTAGCGATTTATCCTAGCCGCACGATCCCATGCTCTATCAATAGAATGCGCACACAGACTTAACGCAATTCAGTTGCGGTTGGTAGAGACGGTAAGCTTCCAGCGATTACATCAAGAATGCATTAAGGCTTGATAAATTTAAGCGTCATACGGTCACTCTCACCAATCGCTAGATATTTCTCGCGTTTGTAGGCGCCATTGCTTAGACTCGGAGGCAAAGACCAAACACCGAAAGTATAGTCAGCGTCATCTTTAGGGTTAGCATTGATTTCAGACTTGGTCACTAATTTGAAGCCGGCTTCTTCGGCGAGGCGAATGACATAAGATTCATGGACATATCCACTCATAGCGCGCGTATCCTGCGGCATTGCTTCAGGGCGACGATGATCGACCACACCGAAAATACCACCCGATTTCAAACTTGCAAACACGGCACTCAACGCTGCTTTGATAGCCTCATCTTTTTCGCCTACCCAATTATGTACATTGCGGAAGGTCAATACCATATCTACTGTACCGTTCTTAGCGAAATCAAAAGCCTTTTTGCGTGGTTCAAACAAACCGATTTTGACACGATCATAAACCGCTGGTTTAGTCGCCAAAAAATTTCGGAACTGCTGAGTAAAAAATCCCTTTTCACCTTCGACGATAGGTCCATCAACACCGATCAATGTCCCCTTCTCACGCAAATAAGGTGCCAAGATCTCAGTGTACCAACCACCTTCTGGCATCAATTCCACCACAGTCATATTTGGCTTAATGCCAAAAAAACTTAAGGTCTCGTATGGGTGGCGAGCAGTATCACGCAAAGTGTTTTCCTTGGTGCGCGAAGCCGCTGAAACCGCTGCCTTCAATGCTAAATCTTCTGCGACGGCTACGCCGTTTGCCGCAACACAAAACATGATCGCAAAAAGCCACTTTGACAAATTCATACGCATACTCCCCCCCGTTTTTTATTTGTGATTGATTCGACGCCAAAACTTACCCCATTAGCTATCTCAAACTAAGTTTAGAACTGGGGCTTATTGGCGCGCGCTTTCTCTTCTGCTTCTGCCTTCTTCTTGAGGTACTCGGCTTGGGCCGCATTCATCGTATTCACATCACGAATCAAGGCCGGAGAGTACATCACCATATCGTAACTTTGAATCAAATCCGTATTTGATTTCAATGAGGCATAGGTTGTGAGTGCGATCGCGCATGTGTTGCGAAAGCTATTTTGAATACTCACGTAATCGGAAAGGGGAATAGACGTCGTGTATTGCTGCGCGGCACATGGGCCGGATTTTGAATCGAGGTGATGTGATGCGCTTTGCTTGCCATCAACGCCGTAAGACCACGCGAAATAACCAAAATTCGGGCGATTTCGTTCACCGACATTCACATTTGGCGCATCGTATTTCTCGAACAATGCTTTTTTATAGGTATCTAAAAGAAGCGGCTGATCTTTCGGTAGCTCAATATGGCGACCGATTAACCAAATATTGCCTGCCTCATTAAAGTACACCGTGAATTGATCGGTGGGCATGGCGTTCGGCGACCCAGCTTTCGCGGCGATCCCGCGATAGTCGTTCACCATGAGGTTCAACTTTTCTATCCTGTAATTCGGATTGAGCTTCTTAATCAGAGGCAGCGCGTCATTGACGTTCATACCGAGACTAATGCCACTAATTTCTGGCTTACGAATCGTTGCTAAGTACTTCGGGAAAGAATTGGAATCTAGCAGCAAGCCCGGTGAGCCCTGCACCGGAAGACCATTCATGTTGACAGTGCCAACTTTTGCTGGACTCGAACCAACCGATCCCAAAGTAGACGATGCGCTCGATGTGGAGCCGTCAGATTGTTCAGGTTTGGAAGCGCTTTGCTGCCCCTCTTTGACACTGTCCTTAATGATTTTCTTAAGATTAAATGACTGAGCGTTGGCGTTGGTGGTTGAAAGCGCAAGACCAGCTAAAAAT